>JAKABE010000092.1 GCA_021801945.1 Acidobacteriota bacterium | reverse complement strand
GTGCTGATCAGCGGCACGCAGGGCGAGCCCATGAGCGCGCTGAGCCGGGCCGCGCTGGACAACCACAAGCACGCGCGCATCGAGGCCGGCGATACCGTGGTGCTCAGCTCCCGCATCATTCCCGGCAATGAGAAGGGCATCTACCGGGTCATCGACCACCTCAACCGGCGCGAAGCCAACGTCATCTACGACGACGGGGCCAGCGGCCTCATCCATGTCAGCGGCCATGGTAGCCAGGAGGAGTTGCGCCTGCTCATCAATCTCGTCCGCCCCAAGTTCTTCATCCCCGTCCATGGCGACTACCGTTTCCTCAGGAAACATGCGCGCGTGGCCATGGAGACCGGCGCCGTGGAGCACGCCATGGTGATTGAAGACGGCGATGTGCTGGAGTTGGACAAGGACGACGCGCGCAAGCGCGAGAAGGTGACCGCCGGACGGATTCTCATCGACTCCGGCTCCACAACCGACATCGTTGAGGATCTCGTCATCCGCGACCGCCGCATTCTATCCGAGGACGGAATCGTGCTCGCCGTGCTGGCCATCAACAAGCACACAGGCAAGACGGAACGCGCGCCGGAGCTCGTCATGCGCGGCTTCGGCGGCGCCGACATCACCGAACAGGCCCGAGAAAGCGTGCTGAAAACGCTCGACGGTCTGAACAGCGAGCAGAAATCCGACTACGGCATGGTCAAGGAAAAAGTGCGCGTGGATCTGAAACGGTTGATCCAGAAAACCACCGGCCGCCGGCCCATGATCATGCCCGTGATACTGGAGATCTGATCTCCAGTGCTTCGCTGACGAGCAACGATGAATTCGATCGCTTGCACACGCAGACCTCGGGCCGGCTCTCAGATCAACGGCTGGAGTCCCTGGAGGAGTCAACGAACCGCCGCCGGCGCTTCAACGCCGCGCCGGCCCTGCTCTTAGCTTCGTAGGAACGCAGCGCGGCCGGCGGCGGCCCCAAACGCATAAGTCCATTCCCGGCGACTGACGGCAGGGGAAACGGGTGCAGCCGGAATGTACTCTTCCCTAAAGGAATCATCGCCAGCGGGACCGGCATGCGGCCCGGCCGGTGGTGAAAGATTCTCGACTCCAGCCACCCACTCAACCGCGCATCGCAGATCTCCGGCCGGCCCTGCCAGAAATCCGGCTGTAGATTGCAGTGGATGTGCAAGTGCCCCATCTGCAACTCCACGCTCTTCGTCTGTCTGGGGAAATATCGCCGTGCATTTCTTGGACCCACGTATAAACCTGCTATTGCACGCCCAAAATTGAGCGTTCTCACCACCATGGCCCGCCTCCATTCCACGGAATGCCTAAAATGAAAAACGCCGCGAGCCAGTTGGGGGGACTACCCGCGTATGGTGCTCACACTGGCCGCCTCTTGCCCTCACCGGCCGTCACACCAATTCGCAAGCATGGTGACTCTACACGTTTGTATTTGTCAACCGGGCTCTTGTTCATGCTTCCGCCTCGCCGCGCGACTCCCCTTCAGCGCACCGCGAATTGCCGGCCGACGCCTCGCTTCGCCTTCCGGTTTCAGTCCCCGCATGCTGGCATCCAACCGCCGCGCGAAGAGCCTGCGGCCCGTGCCGCAGGGAATCCCGACAAGACCCTGGCATATGACTGCTGCGTAAGCGTCGGGGAAGATTGCTGGTGGCTCCGCCCGGGAAGCGAACGCTTGACGATGAAAACTTCGCCAATCATAAGACGCGCATTTCCCTCCAGGTCCAGGAACCCAGCGCGACTCCGTTCGCACAACGCCTGCACCTCCGCGGACAGATAAGGCACGATGAGAACTGGCGTGGCGTTGGCAGCAAGATGAGCCGCGCAGGCTTCGAGTTCCGTCAGCGCCGTGCTCACTTGGCCGGGCTCGCCGCTGCCCTCAACTCTGCAGGCCAGAGTATGGTTGTGGCCCAATACGTCAATATGGGCCACAATGCCCCGCCCAGGGGGCTTCGACGCACGCTTTAGATCCCTCACCTTGATCGTGGAAACCTGTTGCAGGACCGCGCGAAGGGCTTCAATAGCACGCACTTCCAGTGCATCTACGGTGTGGCTTCTCATGATCGCAACCCCTTCTCTACCTATGTCAGGATACGCGGCGTAAAAACAACTGCCCCTCTGCCGCGCGTCCCGGCGCTATGGATTCCAAACCTTCGTGAACTCGCCTGATCCTGGAGCTGCCATCCCAAGTGGCAGGTCCCAACCGGAACGCGTTTTCTCCCAGCGGAATCATGGAAAGGTGCTTGGGAATTTGTTGGGGATCGCAGCTGAATTCTTTCGACTTGAGCCAGACGCACAGCCGCGGATCGTGAATCTCCGGCTGCCCTTCCCAAAAATCCGGTGACAACCTGCATTCGATGCGCAAATGATCCAGTTGCAGCTCGATGGCCGCAATGTCCCTCGGAAAGTAGCGCCGGACGTTCGCGGCGCCCACCCGCAGCCCCGTCACCGTATGTCCTTTGCATTGCGTTTTGACAACCATCGCTTACCTCCGGTCAGCTCACCGCCCGGTGGGGTCCATCGCGAAAAACCATGATCGCGACACTCAGCCGATTGTTGACGAGGCCCTGCTCTAAGCGTGTTTATCTAGGCGCCACAGCCGAATACACCCGCAGCCCATTGCATTGGCAATCTGGCCAATGCAATGCTTGGCTTCCTCGCGGACGTGCTCGTGGGTAGGCCTGCCCCGTTCGGGCCCATCGGCCACACCACCAGCCACGAAGCGCGTCACCCCTCAAACGATGCGCCCGCGTTGCTAGAACCTATCGAGTAACTCCGCGGCGGCAAATCCGACAACGCCGATCGAGGAAAATCGAAAATAACCACAATCGATACACCCTACGGTTTTGAGCCGTGCTCCAGTGCCCACCCTATGACTCGTATCCGCTTTTCGGTGCCTGAAGGGACACTCCCACGGTCACCCTGACCGCCTGCATCGATCTCGATCATGCTGCCTTGATAGTGACCCTGTTTTCCACACGAGTCAAGATCGAGATCAATAAAGATTGGAGAAAATCACGCCAAGGCGGCTGCCCTGGTGCAGACCGTCCTTACCTGCGGCGCGTTGACGGTTCGTCGGAGAAGATCTGCCCATCGCGAATGTGAACCACGCGGTTGGCAAAGGAGGCGATCTCGGGCTCGTGCGTCACTAGAACAATTGTGTTGCCCGCTTCGTGAATCTGTTCGAACAGGGCCATGATCTCCTGGCTGGTCTTCGAATCCAGGTTCCCGGTCGGCTCGTCGGCCAGGATGATCGCGGGGTGGTTCACGAGCGCCCGCGCGATGGCTACCCGTTGGCGCTGGCCCCCGGAGAGTTCGTTCGGCCTATGATGCATGCGCGAATCCAGTCCCACCTCCGCCAGGGCGTGCCTGGCACGCTCAAGGCGCTGAGACGAAGGAGTCCCGTTATAAATCAGCGGCAGCTCAACGTTGTGCAGCGCGGTCGCCCTGGCCAACAGATTGAAGGTCTGAAAGACAAACCCAATCTCCTTGTTGCGAATGCGGGCCAGTTCATCGTCATTCAGCTCACTTACCAACTGGCCGTTAAGCCAATAACAACCTTTCGAAGGCGTGTCCAGGCAGCCGATCAGATTCATCAAAGTTGACTTGCCGGAACCAGACGGACCCATGATGGCCACATATTCGTTGTGCCGGATGCGCAGGGAAACCCCGCGTAGCGCGTGAACCTGCTGCTCCGAACCCATATCGTAGGTGCGCCACAGATCGTCGACGACGATGACATCGTCAGCAGTTTGAACCGCGGGTTCCACAAGTTCCTCCGTGCCGATGCCGTTGAAAGCCATCCCTGCCTCACCCTTACCCGAATCTTATCCTCTGTCCGCCGATGCACACGGTTACGAGCTTCCCGCGCCGGAAGAGAGCGTCAGCGGCACGGAGTTTTTCTTCAACAGCGCGCCGTTTTTCAGGTCGCGCAGCGTTCCGTAGGGACCGGTCACAACCTCCTGCCCCCCACTCAACCCCGAGAGCACCTCGATGTTTGTCGCTCCCGTGATGCCCGTCATGACACGCACAAACTTGGCGCGCAGCCGCCCATGACTGTCCTTTTCTGCCACGAACACGCCCTGCACCGAGTCGGCTTGCGCGTCGCCTCCGGTCGCCATGGAGGCCTTCTGCGCGCCGCCCCCGCCTTGGCCACTCACCGCCGACGAGTCCCGCAGCGTCAGCGCCTGGATGGGCAGCGCAAGAACGTTGGTCCTATGCGCTGTCGTGATGGTGGCTGTGCAGGAGAAACCCGGCCGCAGCTCGCTCGAAGGATTGCTGAGCGTGACCACTACCTTGAAGTCCTTGGCCTCCGACGTTCCCACTGAGGCTTGCGACGTGGCCACGCCGGTGGAGCGCAGCAGAGCCTGATCTCCCACCAGCGTCACGGTGCCCTTGAAAACCTTGCCCGGTAGCGCATCGACTGTTACGTCCGCCGGCTGGCCCAGTCTCACGTTCACGATATCGGTTTCATCCACCAGAACCTCGGCCGTCACCACGCTCATATCTGCCAGCGTCATCAGTGTGGACCCTTCTGTGTTCTGAATACCCTCCACCACGGTTTCGCCCTGGCGCACGGGCTCGTTGGTCACAATGCCGTCGAAGGGCGCAATAGCGATGGTCCGGTTCAGCAAATCTTGATTGGCGCGCAAATTGGCAATCTGCGTTTCCAAATGGGCCCGAGCCGACGCTGTGTTAGCCTTCGCCTGGTTCTCGCCCGCCACTGCCTGCGCCAACGACGCCACATCCAGATCGTAGGCCGCTCTTTTCGCGTCGTAATCCTGCTTGGACATGATGCCATCTTTGAAGAGCTCTTGAGCGCGCTCCCAATCCAGCCGCTTCTGTTCGAGATCAGCTTGTGCATGTTCCACGTTGGCCGCCCCCGTCTTTTCCGCCGCAACGTAGGAGAGAATGTCCGTCCTGGCCGCGGCGATGGCGGCCTGCTGGCCAGTTACGCTCGCCTCCTGCTGCACATTCTCGATTGTGGCCACCACCTGTCCCTTCCTTACCCGGTCTCCCTCCCGCACATAAAGATGCGTGATGCGTCCCATGGCGGTGGCGCCCAGATTGACGTAGGTCTTGGGCTTGACCTCTCCCGTGCCGCTGACCGTGCTCGTCAAGTCCTGGCGCTTGATCGTCGCCATATAGACCTTGGTGTAGCCCGACTGTTGCCGAACAACCATCAGCGTGACCAGTCCGGCCGCGACCAGCGCTGCGAAAACGATCAGGAGGGTTCTCTTCATCAGTTTATGTACCCTGATTCTCTCATAATCAAACAGTTACAGAGTTGCCGCCCGGCGCGTTACTCAGGGCGATCGTGGGAGGCGGATTTGCCGACCATTCGGATCCCGCTTGCCCCACGGCCGGAAGCGCAACGGATGTCAGCCCGCGCTTCTGCGTGGGGAGCCTGACCCCGAAAGAGCTGCCAGCCCCGGAGGGGCGGCGGAAATCCGCGGCAATTTCTCTCCATTCCCAATTCATGCAATCGCCCCACGCGTCCCTAACGACAGGCCCCCAGAGGACACACTCTCCGGTCGGGGCACGGAATCTCTCGATTTGGTATACGCAATTGCGGAATGCCCAGTTCATGGCCGCCGCCCCTTCCACCCGCCAGACTCTGGCAGGAACCTCCCCCTATACGCTTGACGAGCTGCAAAGAACAGAGAGCAGCGGGCGAAGAAGGGCTCCAAACATCCCTCGGCGCCGGTCGCTCCCATCGATTTTGGAACATTTGCGCCGTGCGGGCCGTCCATTCGAGGAGCACGCCGGTCGTGCCTGTTCAACCCATCATGTTCTTCCCTAACGGCAAAAATCGTACTCGTCAAACTAACTTCCCATCCGGTCCCCAGCTCGGCTGGTGGCGAACTTGCACAGACCTCGGTAAAGCAATGGGACGAACGTCAGCGCCCTCCACTGCACGCCGCGCAATCCGCTGGACGTTGAAGGCCGATCTCCTGCAAGCGATTCTATCGCTTTCCACAGTTGCGGGCAGGTGACCTTCGGACTGCGTCCGCGTCGAAAATTTTGCATTCAATTGAATGCGGAAATCTTGCTCAGCCTTACCGGGAACCGTAGAATATAGGGATTGCAGGAGTTTCAAGGCAATGATGTTGAACAGCCGCTATATTTTCTCTCTCACTCTGATCTGCGGCTTCGTTTCGATCCCCGCCGCTCGTCTTCTCGCACAGCCGAGGCACAACCATAATGACGAAAGCCAGCAGCAGACTCAGCAGGCTGACTCGCAGGACCAGGACTCGAATCCCCTCAATCGCCCGCTCCCTGCCAAGGAGAGATTTAAGCAACAAAAAGAACTCCGCCAGGAGTTGAAGGGCCCCTATAAGGAATGGCTAAACCAGGAAGTTCCCTACATTATCACTCTGCAGGAGCGGAAGGCATTCCTCAGCCTCACCAACGACGAAGAGCGCGACGCCTTTATAGAGGCCTTCTGGCAACGCCGCAATCCCAATCCCGATTCCCCTGAAAACACGTTCCGTGAGGAGTACTACAGGCGCATTGCCTATGCAAACGAGCACTTCGCCGCCGGTGAACCGGGATGGAAGACCGACCGCGGCCGGATTTACATCGAGTATGGCAAGCCGGACAGCATCGAGTCCCACCCCTCTGGCGGCCTTTACGAGCGGCCCTTCAACCAGGGCGGCGGCTTCACGGACACTTATCCTTTCGAGGTTTGGACTTATCGCTACCTGCCCGGGATCGGCAGCAACATCAAGATCGAGTTTGTTGACACCTGCATGTGCGGCGAGTACCACTTCACCATGAATCGCGCTGAAAAGGATGCGCTCCTCCACGTCCCCGGCGCTGGCCTCACCACCTGGGAGGAAATGAACAAAATGGGGAAGAAAGACCGCTTCCAGGGCGGCGGCCTGGAGCAACTCGGCGGCGGTCCCGCCGGAGAGATGGCGAGAGGCCAGCAGTTTGACCGCATCATGCTGGCCGCCAAGCTGTTTGCACCCCCGCCCATCCAGTTCAAAGATCTGGACGCCTTCATCACTCAACACAAGATTTTGAGCGGCCCGGTACTTCCCTTCGACGTGCGCACCGATTATGTGAAGGTCACCGACGATATGGATCTGGTTCCGATCACCGTGCTGATCAAGAACCGCAATATCACCTTCCTGACCAAGGACGGCGTAGCCAAGGGTGTCGTGAACATCCTCGGCAAAGTTACCACCATCACCGACCGCACCGTGCAGACGTTCGAGAACACCGTCGAAATCGATGAGCCGTCAGACTTGCTCCAACAAGCCCTCAAGGCAAGCTCGGTCTACTGGAAAGCCCTTCCCTTGCAGCCCGGGCTGTACCGCCTGGATATTGTCATCAAGGACATGAACAACCCCGATCACATCGGCATCTTTGGCCAGGGCATCAACGTCCCTCTCTATCACGATGAACAGTTGGGAACCTCTTCGTTGATTCTCGCTGACCAGATGAATCCGGTCTCCTCCAACCAGATTGGCACCGGAAACTTCGTGATCGGCGACACCTTCATCCGCCCCATCGTCAGCTCGAGCCCAGGTACCCCGGTCACCTTCAAGCGCAATCAGGACCTCAACTTCTGGATGCAGATCTACAACCTCGGCATCAATTCGGCCACCAAAAGCAATTCGGCCACCGTGACCTACGAGATCACCGATGCCAAGGGCGAGATCATGTTGGAGAAACAACTGGAATCTAAGCAGTTAGGGGCGCACAGCGACGAGCTGACGGTGGCCAAAACCCTACCTGTGGCCGGCCTTCAACCGGGCAAATATAACGTTACCATCAAAGTTAATGATGCAATTTCGAAACAAGAGATTGCACAATCGGCCCCTTTTATCGTCGAATAGTACGTACTGATCCGGGATGGAGCCAGGCCGGCCTGCTGAGTCCGGTGCACAGCTCGGAGTTGCTTTCGTGGAGGATGCCAGAGGCGCGGCGGGGTTGCGACGTAGATGAAACGCAGTTCCCATCTCGCGGGGTTCGCCGTGTTGATTGCCCTAGGGACCGCTCCTGTGTGGGCAGCGGCGCGCGGGTCCGTGTCTGGCCTGGTCCGCAACTCTGCGGGGGTGCCCCAGATCGGCGCTGAGGTTCAGTTGCTTCGCCCCGATCTCAGTGTCGTTGCCCAGACCTACACAAACAGCAAGGGACAATTCAGCATTGCTTCTGTCCTTCCCGGGCGCTATGCGCTGAAGGCGATGGCCATGTCATTTTTGCCCGTATTGCGTGAAAACGTGCACGTGCGGCACGCAACAGTCGTGAACCTCACCCTCAACACTTTGTTCGAGGTGATGCAGTGGTTTCCTGCCCAGCCGCGCACGCCCCACGAGCAAAGAGACGATTGGCTCTGGACCCTGCGTTCGGCCGCCGACCGCCCCTTGCTGCGCTGGCTCGAAGATGGGCCGCTGTTGGTGGTCTCGGATGGCTCAGGCGCGCACCCCAAGGTCATGGCCCGCATCATGGCCACCGGACAAGAGGGCACCTTCGGCGAAAGTGGTCAGCGCATTACAACCGCGGTTGAGGCCACGCCCAGCAGCAGCAGTGAGCTTCTCGCCCGTGTAGATTTCGCTCCCAACTCCAATCAAGGCATGGAATCCATGCTCGGTTTCCGCCAGGACCTGGGTTTGGTCGGTTCCGTGCAATCGGTCGCCGCCGTGGCCCTTCATCCTCAGATTGAAGGCGGCGGCGGAGCGGGCCTCAACGAGGCCACCATGCGCAGCTCTGAAACCATGAACTTCGGTCCTGACATTCAGGCCAACGTCGGTGCCATTGAAGCCTGGGGCCGTCTCCTGGGATCGTCTCCTTCCACCGTCGCTGAAGGCCTTCCCTTCGCGAGCGTCCAGTGGCAGGCTGGCAATTCCACGCTGAGCTACCGCATGGCCACCATGGTCGAGGATCCCGATGCTTGGGACGGAACCCAGGCAGCCACGCTGTTGCCCGAGTTCTCCGCGCGTGGCAGCCAGTTGGTCCTTGAACACGGCCTCCACCAGGAGATCGGCTGGGAGCGCCATACCGATTTCTCGGGAATGGCCATCCTCCTCTATGCCGACAACATTCAGAATCCCGTCCTTGAGGCCAGCGGACATTTCGCCCCTCGTGGTCCCGCAGCTGCCCCCATGAGCCCCGGTATGATCTTCGACCCCGCCAGCGGCCTGCTCCGCACCGCCGGGCCGGATCTCTCCACCACGGGCGTGCAGGCCAGTTTCGAGCGCCGTCTGCCTGGCGCCAACCAGGTTCGCCTCAGCTATGCCAGCGGCAACGCGCTGGTCATGCCCGCTCTGCCGCAATCCTCCACGCCCGGTCAGATCCTCTCCCTCGCTCATCCTCGTTACGTCCAGACTTACGCACTCGCCCTCTCCGGCGTGCTCGATGGCACCAAGACCCACTGGCGCGCCACCTACCGCTGGCAGCCTGAAGACACCGTTACCTCTGTAGCCCCTTTCGCGGTCAACGCCTTTGATCCTTACCTCAGCATGCGCTTCGCTCAACCCATCCATCTCTCCCGCGATGGATCGGGAGGCATCGAGATGCTCCTTGAGGTTCGCAACCTGCTTGCCGAGGGCTATCGCCCCTACATTCTCAGCGACGGCTCGCTCCTCGTCTTTGCTCAGGACCAACGGGCCTTCTGCGGCGGTTTGGGCTTTTCCTTCTAACCAGTCTTCTCAGCAAGAATGGTCTTGCACTTATACTGGACTAGGTTTCTGTCCCAAGGTCCAGCCATTCATGAAGTCTTTGCTCCTCTCCGCATACAGCCGTCTCGAAATCGCCGACCTTCCCGTCCCCTCCGTCGCC
>JAKABE010000091.1 GCA_021801945.1 Acidobacteriota bacterium | reverse complement strand
AGACTGCGGCAGAGCGGCTGAACGCGAAGACATACGCGGTCCGGATGGCTCCGTCGCGGGTCCAGGCGCTGGCGATGAAGGGCGCTTGGCCGCGGTGCGCCATTTCGCCCTGGAATCCGTGGCTTGGCGCACGCGGCGCCTCGGTGTGTGCATCTTCGATGTACATCCGGTCCAGCGGCATCAGCGGCACATCAGGCTTCACGATTACGCCATCGCCGCGCACCGACCTCATGATGTTCTTCCTATCTTCGGTGCCCAGCGCGTCGCCCGTGCCCACCGGTCCCGCTGAGAGCGTGCCGATGAGCATGTTATCGGTTTCACGGCTGAAGTACACATCCGTCCACGGCCATGTTCCGATCGCATAGGCGAGCTGCGACGTGTAAAGGAAGTTTCGCCAGCGCGGCCGGGAAAAGCGGTCGTCGCTGGTGCGGATTGACGTGAGATTGCCGTAGCGGCTGCCCTCAAGAAAGTCGCTGGGCAGCGCCATGCAATATTGCATGGTCAGGCGATGGGCCTGACAGGAATCCGCCATGTGGTTATAGAACTCGTCACCCGTTCCGATGGTGCTGCTAAAGGCAGGTGTCTGCTGTGGAATAAGGCTCTGCCAGTCCTGCTCGTAGGTAACCACACCATTCGATTCGAGATACTGGGCGGTATCGTTCCACCATTTAGCGCCCACGGGAGCGACGCCGGAGATCTGATAGTTCTTGCGGTAGGGGCTTTGCTCGCTGATCCAGCGGCTGTGAACAACAAGCGGAAGCTCCACCGCCTTGTGAAATGCGCCGAGCCCTTGCGGAAAGAGAGAAGCGTCGGCGCGGTACTGCATAATGCCGCCGAAGGCCCTCCAATTTCCCGTATGGTCATTGGGGCCCATGTCCGGATAGGACTTGTCGTACCACCAGCTATCGAGCTGCAAATAGCGCACGGGGATCTTCTCCTCGCGGTAGCGCTTGATGACCGCCTCCAGCGTGCCCGCATAGCCCACCTTCGGATCGAAGCGGTAATAGTAGGCCGCACCGTTGTCGGTCCAGTACCCGTAATACTTCAGTGTGATGTCGCTTTCATTCCCCGGGCGGATCTTGCCGCCCAGTGCAATCAGTGCCGATCCCCAGATGTCGAACGTGTGCCGGATGCCGGGCGCGATGGCCATCAACGTTTGCTGCGCAAAGCCGGCCGGCACGCCCGGAAGCTGGCTGTTCAGACTGCTGGCGACGAGATGATTTCCGTCGCCGTGCATCGCGGCAATGATGAAGTGCGAAGCGGGAGAGATCACGGCGGCATCTGCTTTGCCGTCAAACAGCAGCCACGGCGTACCGTATTGCCCGAGCTCAAACTGCGGCGCCGCGAAGGCGTCGTTTCTGTAGCTGAAGTGGTGGAGAGGGGCCGGAATGCTCGTGAAATTGGGGAAAGAGACTGATGCGGGACTGGCGGCCTTCAAATACTTGTATTTAAAGAGGACCAGCGGTTGCTGCTGGTAGAGGCGAATCGTTCCCTGGAGCGGGGTCTCGCCGTTCTGCCACGTAAAGGTAATCTGCTGATATGGGCCAATGCGGTCCTGCCCGCTGGCTGTGTGGACATCGCTCGCGGCGCTGGCCAGCGTTCCGCCGAAGATCCAGTGCGGGTCGCTTGCGCTGATGAGGTACTCGCCGGTCGTCGCGTCAAACTGGGCCGAGAGGCCGCTCCGAGACGACAGCCCCGTCTCACTCTGGGCGAAGGTCAAGGAGATAGGCAAGAGCACCAGAAGAGCGCAGATCATTGCAGCACGGGCAACAGTCTTCGGGAATGCCATCCGGCACACCTTCCTTTTACCTGGAATTGGATCCATCGCTCTCGGAGAGCCCTGGAGGATCCTCAGAGCTTCTTTTGATTAAAGAATCTCGGCGGTAATGCCGCGCTTGTCTTTTATACACCTCAGGGACGTATTCGCGGCGCCAATTTCCGCGCGTGCGCCAGCAAGGAAAATAAGCCACGCAAAGTCTTCGTGGGCGGGTAACGGCTCATCAACCCGCGATTGTGACGCAGATCACAGAAGGAACTTCGAAGCGGGGGCAGACTCCAGACAGAAGGAAGGTGGGCCATGTTTATCCTCTTTTGGTCCCTGCTTTGCCTTGCTGCTGCGTCGTTGATGCTGCTTCCCTTTGCACTCTGGCTGCGTGAGATTTACAAGCGATATTCCGGCAGCCGGCTGGTTGCATGCCCTGAAGACAAGCAACCTGCTGCCGTCAACATCGATGCCCTGCACGCCGCGATGACAGGAATCGATGGAAATCCGGAGTTGCGTTTATCCGACTGTACGTGCTGGCCGGAACGCGCGAATTGCGGCCGGGCATGCCTGTCGCAGGCGGCTCAGGCAGAACCCTACACACCCGCCGAAGTGAAGGTGAAAGCGAAACAGATCTACCACCTTCCCATACTTCTGGCGGCGTTTGCGGCCTGGTGCCTGGGAGCCTTTTGGCATTCGCACTATCTGTTCCGTGCGCAGTGGATGGACGCTGCTGGACTCAGTCATGCGCAAGTGAAGCAGTTGGTGTGGTGGCTTTCGCCGCATCTGCTTACGGCCGCCGTCTGTCTTCTCTTTGCCTACGGCGTCGCGTGGCTCCTTGCCGTGTGTCATCGCAAAGGCGTGCTTCAGGGAGTTCTGATGTCGGTGCTGCTGAGCGCAGGCCTGGCTGCGGTGAGTTGGTATGCCATTGCAAGCATGCCTCATGAGCTGCTTGTGATTGAAGCGGGTTACATCGTCCTGGCAACGCTCACCGTGGGAGCCATTGTCGGCGGATTATATGACAGGCTGGTGCTGCCGTCGCAATGATTACGAGCGGCGTATGATGCCGCTATGAACCTTGAGGCAATGCAGGCAGCGCTGCGCGAGGCAGGCTGCGACGGCTGGCTCTTTTACGACCATCATCACCGCGATCCTGTGGCTGGGCGCATTCTGGGACTGGACGAAAAGGCGCACGTAACGCGGCGGTGGTACTATTTTGTGCCCGTCCAGGGGGAGCCCCGCAAGCTGGTGCACCGCATTGAGCAGGGGCGGCTGGATGTGCTGCCTGGCGCCAAGACCGAGTACTCAAGCTGGCAGGAGCTGCACGCGGGCCTGGAAGCGATTCTCGCCGGGGCGCGGCGCGTGGCCATGCAGTACTCACCCAACAACGACATCATGTACGTCTCGATGGTGGATGCGGGGACGGTGGAATTTGTGCGCTCGCTGGGCAAGGAGGTCGTGAGCTCCGCCGACCTGGTGAGCCAATTTGAGGCAGTGCTCAGCGAGGAGCAGAAGGTGAGCCACGGCGTGGCGCAACGAGCGATCGACGCCATTCTGGGCGAGGGCTGGCGGGAGATGGGCCGGCGGCTGCGGCCCGCTGCGGGCGGCGCGGGCAAGGTCTCGGAGTATGACATGGTTCTCTGGCTCGGCGAGGCCATGCGCCGCGAGGGTCTGGTGTGGGAGAACGGGCCTGATGTGAGCGTGAATGCCAACACCAGCGACTCGCACTATGAGCCCTCGGCCAGCCGCTCGGCGCCCATCCGCGAAGGGGATTTTGTGCTCATCGACATTTGGGGGCGCGTGAATGCGCCGGAGACCGTGTTTTATGACATCACCTGGACGGGGGTGGTGGGCCGCGAGCCTAGCGGCCGGGAGCAGCTGGTCTTCGAGACGGTGCTCAGGGCCCGCGATGCCGCGGTCGCCGCAGTGGAGAGTGCGTTTGCTTCAGGGCGAACGATCCGCGGCTTCGAGGCCGACGATGCGGCGCGCAGCGTGATCCGGGCAGCGGGTTTCGGCGAGTACTTTACACACCGCACCGGGCACAACATCGGCCGCGAGCTGCACGGCGCGGGCGCGCACCTGGACAATCTGGAAGCGCATGATGAACGCCGCATCCTGCCCCACACCTGCTTCTCGGTTGAGCCGGGGATTTATCTGCCGGAATTTGGCGTGCGCAGTGAGTTGAACATGCTCACCGCGCCGGGCAAGGCGTGGGTGACGGGACGCGTGCAGCGGGAGTTGGTAAGGGTCTGACAAAGGCAATGCCGGGGCGAAGCTCGTGCGGGCCGGTGCTGTATAGTCAGAAAGGAATGGCAACTGAGCCTAAGAAGACCACTGCCGAAGGCGCGCAATCGCAGCCGGGGTTCGTTTATCTGCCTCTGATTGCGGGATGGCTGGTGCCAGGCGCGGGCCATTTTCTGCTCGGTAAGTGGGTGCGCGGGGCGTTGCTGGCGGCCTCGATTATTGCTATGTTCGCGTTGGGCCTAGCCATGCACGGCAAACTCTACACCAGCGCGCAAAGCGTTCTGGAGATGCTGGGGCTGCTTGGCGACCTGGGCAACGGGTTGCTGTTCTTTGTGGGCCGCGCTCTGGGCCTGGGCGCGTACATGGTGCGGATCACTACTCAGGATTACGGCACCAAGTTCATCGTGGTGGCCGGGCTGTTGAACGTGATCGCCGCCGTGGACGCCCATAATCTGCGCACGGGGAGAAAATCGTAGTGCTTCAGCCTTCCCACTTTACGGCAGTGCTCCTTTTCGCGCTCTTCGCTTCCACGGTCTTCGGCATTACCATGCGTGAGACGCCGCGGAGGATGTTCCGCTACGGGCTTTACTGCTTTCTGCTCTTCGTGGGCTCGACGATCGTGCTCAGCTGGGTGATGTACTTTATCGCGCCCTAAGACCCTCTGCGCTCAGATTTCGCATTTCACTAACAAGGTCCTTCCGTTGCCAGACAGCGGCGTCGAAAACGTGCGCGCAATGGTAACCCTCGCTCAAATAGAGATTGACGGCGTTGGCGTTGGCTTCGGTCACGGTAAGTGAGATTTCCGAGGCGCCCTGACGCACAAAGGCGGCGGCAACCGCGGAGAGCAGAAGCCGGGCCAGCCCGCGCCGGCGATAGGCGGGATGAACGCAGACCTGGGTAATGTGTCCGCTTTGACCGCTGACGCGCGAGCCGAGGATGAGGGCGGCAAACTCGCGGCTGGTCCGTTCCACGATCACATGCGAAACCGGGGCGCAGAAGGCCCCGCAGCCGGAGTAACGCACAATGTTATTGAGAAAGCGCATGGAGCCGTGGACGGAGCAGTACTGGTCGTTGATCAGGCTGTCAGGATGACCGCTATACGCTGCGCAGATGAGCCGCGCGGCGGGTGCCAGATCGTCGTCACGCCAGCCGCGCAGAATTAGTGAGCTAGGTAGGTTGACCGGGGGCGGGCTTCCACGCCCCTGGAGAGGCTGTACCATGAAATGCCGCCTGTAGATCTGAAACTCAGCCTCGCGGAAGGTGTCGGAATGAGAGCCGGCCGGATGGAGAAGCAATTGGGCTTCGATGCGGTCAACTTGTGGCGAATTGAGCAGGAGCTCGAGGAGATGCTTGAGCAGGGTTTCCTCGATGGGGCGAGCTGAAGTGGAGCCGCGGGGCGGGCCGGCCGCGGGAAGGGGCATGGCAAAGACATCGCCAATCACGGCTTTGGTTTCCTCATAGACACAAAATACATAGCCGGCAACGTGGTCCGAGGCCAAGGCTGCGTATCCGGGAAGCATATGGTTATCGAGGTACTGCATCAGGAGCTTAGCGGAGGGCCGGTAGTCCCAATGGAGGCGTTGCTTCCAGAGCTCGCCTTCGGCTTCCAGCACAGGGCAGAGCGTGGACGCCGCGAAGTGCCGCAAATCGAGGATTTCGAAGGAGGCATCCAGGGCCATGCTTCGCTCCATTCCATCGAGCCGGCTTTGACTGGCTCGCGCCCGGAAGAGAGAATCGGACAGAACCGAACAACCGGCAGCGCCAGAGCTTGCGGATCCGCTTAAGAATCGAGTCCGCCGCGCCTGGTTTTCTAGATATAACAGATTGAGAACCGCTTAGCCTATTCCGGTTCCACCCGAAAACTTTCCGGTTACGTTGACGTCAGCCGCATCTCGGCGCAACTACGGTGGTTCTCCAATTTCTATGGAGCATGGAGAGGGGCGTCCGCCGCCGTGAAGGACAATTCGATGGGCTCAATTCACCGCTTGTCTACCAGATAAATCTCCAGTCCTCGCTCCGGCCAGCTGAAGAGCTGATCATAGTGGCGGCCTTGAAGGTCGTCTTCCAGGGCGGCCTGTGTGTGCAGGTCTACGCCGTGGCTGCCGATCATCCGCGCCACCAGGATGTGCTGCCCGGCGGGCACGCCGCTCTCTTCGTAGTTCACCACCTGGTGGTTGCGATAGAACGAGAGTCCGTATTCGATGTCGCGCCGCACGCGGAAGACGGCAACTGCCTCGCCAGGCGGAGCAAACGCGGCCAGCCGGGCTGCCAGCGGGCGTGCAGAATAGGTGCGGTCAATCAACCGGATGGTTCGCTTGGTAGCCGTGATTGCGGGAATTCCGAAGAACGGGCCCACCCCGTAGAGAAAGAGCATGAGAACAACCACAACCGAGCATGTGACAAACCGCAAGCGCGCTACTCCAAAGCCCTTGACCACAACCAAGATCAGCAGTGTCGCGCCAATCGCGGACACGAGCGCAGCCGCAAGCGCGCGATGAGGGGGCATTTTGGCACCGTGAGCCACAAACCACGGCGTGAGCAACACGCTGACGGTCAAGATGCCACACAGGAACGCGTGTCCCAGTAGAATCCACCGGTTCAGCCCATCCTTTCTGCGACGGAAAAGATAGTCGCCCGTGAGGATGGCAATCGGAGGAAGCGAAGGTAGGATGTAGCCCGGCAATTTGGACTTCGAGAACGAGAAAAAGGCGATGGGAATAATCGCCCAAAGCACCAGAAATTCAGGAAAGGCGTCGCCGGGACGGCTAGGAGCGGGCCGGGATTTGCGGGTGTGGCGCAGTCGCCATTCCGCCACGGAAGTCTGAATGCCGTCGATCAGCGCGCGCAGGGCCACGACGGTCCAGGGCATCAACCCAAGGACCACGACCACCAGGTAGTACCAGAAGGGCTGGATATGGTGGTAACGATTGGTGGCGAAGCGTTCCAGGTTCTGTTGGAGAAAGAAGTCGTGGAAGAACGTGGGATTCTGATGCTGTACTGCCAAGAACCAGGGGAGCACGATGGCGAAGTAGAGGAGCATTCCCGGCCACCAAAAGGAGCGGCCTAATACATGCCACTCGCGGCGCAGAAATGCGAAGGCGGAGATGATAAGCAAGGCAAGAAAGGGCGCCACCGGCCCTTTGGCCAGTGTGGCCAGGCCGGTGAAGAAGTAGATGTCGTAGAGCCAGAACTTGGAGCCGGTCTCGTACCAGGCGTACCAGCCAAGCAGGCCGATGGCTAAGGGTGCCGCCATCTGCATATCGGTGGAGGCGCCGCGGGCAAAGGCGATGATGCCGGCACAGGCCACGGTGATGAGTGCGGCGTCCAGGTGGCCGCCGCGCCTGAAGTTGCGCATGTGCAGGTAGATGAGGGCCGCCATGATGAAAGCAAAAGTCACCGAAGGTAGGCGCGCACTCCAGTCGTGAAATCCGAACTCGCGAAAGACGGCCATCGCCCGCCAGTAATAGAGCGCAGGTTTCTCCAGCCATGGGTGGCCATACAGATAGGGAGTTACACATGCGCTCAGACGGCCTCTGAGCGTGCGGGCGGCGTTGAAGCGGAGGAGCATCTCATGGGCAATCTGTGCGTAACGGGGCTCATCAGCGCCTACCAGGCCCAGGCCGTCGCCGCCGAAGATGGGAGTCACTCCATAAAAGAGGAAGAAGATGGTGAAGGCTAGAAACACGCCTACCTCGCGGATTGTGGCCCAGGTAGGTAGCCGTCCGCGCCAGGATTTGGGCGGATCTGGGACAAGTGGTTCCAAGGCAGAATCCATTTTTAGCACATCTCCACCGGCCGAGGACCAAGGCATTGCAGCCCCGACTCAGGCGCACGGTTCAACTCTTCGCAGGCCGGCTTCCACGCCAATCGCCGGCCTATTCGCCTACAAACGAAGCCGCCAACAAGCCGCTGTCCAGGAGTCTGGCGAGTACCAGAAACCGTTGGTGAAACAGGCTCCAGAAGATCCCCGCTTTATGTAATATGTGTAGCAAAGCCGCTCCGGTACGCCACCCTTCCCAGCGTGTGAGACGCTCGACAGCCGCTGTTTACCAACAGGGACAAGGCTAACAGATGGGCGCGGAATCTCAAGGGATGTTGCTGGATCTTTCGCTGCCAGCAACCAGAAGATGGCGCAACTCCGCCAGGATCGCACCGCACGCCCGCGCCAGAGGTCCATCCAGCGTGCACCCGCCAGCGTTTCTGTGGCCGCCGCCGCCCATCCGTTCGGCGCTCGCGGCCACGTTCAGCTCGCCCCGGCTGCGCAGGCTCACGCGAATGTGCCCCTCTGGCAGTTCACGCAGAAAGACCGCGGCCTGGACGCCTTCGAGGCAGGCATCGAGAAATAGACGTCCAGGGCCACCGCGCCGGGTCGACGCCAGCGAGCACCAGACCCCACGCCAGAGCGAAGCTTGATGCATTGATCGAGCCGTAACAAAAGCCGCCCGTGTCAGTGAGCATGGTGGCGTAGAGGCAGGTAGCCATCTGTGGCGTAATCTTCGCTCCAGCAGCCCGTACTAAGCGGTGAACCTGTTCCCTCACGCTGACTGTGCCGCAGTCAATCCAGTTCAAGTGCGCGAAGGGACGGCCGCTGATGTGGTGATCGATGTTGATCGAGAAAAACTCCTCCAGGCCGGGCAGGCGCGTGCGGTCCGGGCCATCACACTCCAGCAGGATGACTGCATCGTAGTGGCCATCGATGCGCAAGGAGGAGCGCACGCCGTTGGCGCCCGGCAAACGCCGGTACAGAAGCGGAACGCGGTCAGCCGTTACCAGGTCGGCGCACTTGCCCGTCTGTCCCAGAAGCATCCCGAGGGCCAACATGCTGCCCACGGCATCGCCATCCGGCCGGGTATGGGAACAGACCAGAAGTCGCTTGCCCCGCGTAACACCTCCAGGAGTGAATTGACGGGACTGCCTGCCGAATGTACGGACGCTGAAATCTTTGCGCCCGCCTGCTGATCTTAGGGTTCAGCCGCCGAGGTATCAAGCGATGGTTTCTTGAGGTGGAGATTCATACGGCTATTCGTGGGGAGCCGGTTGCTCCTCCTTATTGGGCTGCTCCGACGATGCTTTTTGGCGCCGGCGCGAGCGTTCCATCAATTCTTCGATGCGCGCCTGGAAACGGCTGGAGCGGTCAGCGACAAAGATCAGCTCAGGCACGTAGCGGACGCCCATGCGCTCCTTCAATTGGTAGCGGATGTGTCCCTTTGCGGCGTCCAGGGCGGCGATGGTCTTCTCCTCGGCCTTGGCGACGTCTTTGACCGAGTTGTCCACGGCCACATAAACACGCGCCACGCGGCCGCCGGGATTGAGTGCCACTTCGCTTACGTAGCAGAAGTCGATGCGCGGGTCGGAAAGCTCGCCCTCGATCATGGCGCCAATTTCCTCGCGGAGGGCTTCCGCAACCCTGTCCTGGTGATGCTTGCGCGCTCGGTACTCGGGCATGACTCCCCTCCCACTTCGGGTAAACCTTTCAGATTAGCAGAGAGGAGGAGAACGCCTTGTCCTCCGCCGATCTCCCGACAGGGCAATCGCATTGCAAGAAAACAGGAATCTACTGCACGGCATCCCCTCTTCCCATTCTTCACCCTCGCTGTCAAGCCCTTCTCCGCCTCCCGCCCTTGCAAATCCTTCACTCCAAAGCGCTCCCGCTATCCGTACATTGCCGGGAATTTCCTCCCAAGTTGCTACCCTGCCCTTGTAGGCGAAATGGCGATCTTCAAGCGCGAAATCGCCTCGGATAGGGGCGTCTTCCAAGTCGTCCAAATGCACATTATGTGGTGCAAAACGCCACAAAATGCCACATAAGTCATTTGTTTTCTAATTAATGTGAGCAAGTATATGTTTTTTCAGATATTTACGCGACTAGCCTCGGCGTAAGTCGCTGAAAAAAGAATATTTGCTTACAAAGAC
>JAKABE010000090.1 GCA_021801945.1 Acidobacteriota bacterium | reverse complement strand
GGTGGCCCCAAGCATATCGGGGCCGCGTTAGCGACCCCGCTCAAGCCGCTTTGAGCGGCTCACAACGTAAAGCCCCCAGCTTTGCTGGGGGATATTTACAGGACGCAATCTCCTGATATGGGGTTTGAAGCATCTTGTCCAGGATGACCTGCCATTGACAGCAGCGCTTTTGCCTCGCGACAAGGCCTGAATGAAGTTGTGCGTCAGCGGTCGTCGTCCACGCTATAAGGGCCGGGCATCGATGGCTGAGCCGACTTGTGCGCGGCGCCGGGCAGGGCCGGGGTTGAGGTGAGCTTCGAGTAGATGCGGAACTCGACCACCAAATTGAGGAGAACGGGGACGGGCTTGCCGTTCTTGAGAGCGGGCTGGAACTTTGCTTTACGAATGGCGGAGATCGCGTCTTTGTCCAGGCCAAAGCCGATAGGGCGCGCGACGGCTATCTCTTGGGCTTTGCCATCGGGCCCCACGACGACGTTGTAAAGGGCCATGCCGGCCACACCGCTGGTTTGGGCGTATTGATTGGAGCCGGGATCGACTATGGAGAGAAGCTTGGCCTTGCGGTCCACGGAATCCTGGCTCTCGACGGCGGAGTTGGTGGGCCGGAAGTCACGGTGAACTGCTGCCGCTTGATAGTAGAGCCTCCAGAAATGAGGCATGGCGGCGATCATGCGGGCGTCAATACTCTGAGCGAAGACATGATCGAGCGCTTGCCGGAGGACCATGGCGGCGTGTGCGGGTGAGGTAGTGACGGCATTGGTTGAGTCAGCCTGAACGGATGGTGGCGTGGCTGCAACCGGGGTCGGTGGTTGGTCTGCGTGCCTGGAGCGTTCGTGCTTGATCTTTTTGGGCTTTACCACGCGCTCACGGTCGATGGAGATTCTGAGAACCTTCTTTTTGCGCGTGATGCGCACCCAGTCCACGTCGTTGGAAAGGTTCTCGGAGGGCAGAGCGCCGAGAAAGTGCAGTCCGTAGCGGATTCCCTCGATCTGAAGCGTGTGCGTGCCGAGACGCACCTTGGTGATTTCAACGCCGCACAGCGTGTAAGAGCCCTGCGGCGAGTGGCCAATCAGGCCACCGTGGACATTGAAACTGAGGGAATTGTCGAGGTAGTTGCCGCGCAGGTAGAGGTGCTTGCCGACCAGCATCTGTTTAAGCTCATCTTCCGTGATGCCGCCGACTGGGCCGCGCTGGGGCGCGGAGGATTCGGTCGCCGCGGGCAGGGGCGGCGGAGATTGCGCCGCAGGCCGGTCAGACGGGTTGGCGTGGGCGGAGGGCGGGGCAGCGATCAGGCCAAGGGCCAAGGTCAGCGCGGCGAAACGAAGCCAGGCGCCCAGGCACGGAGAAGGAACGGACAGGTGGCTTGGTGCGCATGGAACACGGAGAGGGAGCATAAGGGAACCTTTTGTCTACACTTTTACAGCATATTGTTTCAGCAGGCCAGGGAAAATACGGTTTGCAATGTACAGGACGGGAGGTTTTTTCAGCCCGAATGAGGGGTGGGCGGATGCTCCAACCGCCAGAGGATGCGCCGCATGAAGCCCAGGATGCGGCGGAGATCGCGCTCGGTGAGGGCTAGGCGGCGGAGCAGAAGAGTGAGGTCGCGGCGGTTCGCCTTGTGCATGGCGGCAGGCGAGTACTTGGCGGCGGACATGACCATTTCTACAACGCTGGCCAGCCGTTCCAGGTCAGCCGTCGATGCGAGGGGCGCTTGGTCCGGTTCGGGCGCGGGTCCGGCGGCATGCGGGAATGCGGCGGGAGCAGCGAAGCGTGTGGCGAGCTCATAGAGGCAAACGGCAACCGCTTGTCCCAGGTTCATGGAGGGCTGGCGCGCATCGGTGGGGATCGCGACGAGCAGATGGCAGTGGGAGAGATCGTCGCGCGTGAGGCCGCGCTTCTCGGGGCCGAAGACCAGAGCGACGCGGCCGCCCTGCGCGATGTGGCTCTGTAAGAGCGGGGCTAAAGCGGGCAGCGGAACCACGGGCTGCTCGGGCTTGCGGCGGGAGATGGATGCGGCGCCGACCACGAGCGTGCAGGCGCCGACAGCATCGGGGAGAGAGGCGGTTTCTTTCGCGTTGCGAAGGAGTTCTGGAGCGCCAACGGCCGAGCGGGCCTCGCGCCAATGAGGCGCATAGGGTGCCACCACCGCCAGGTGGGCAAAGCCGAAGTTGGCCATGGCGCGTGCCGCGGCTCCGATGTTGAGAGGATTGCGTGGGGAGACAAGAACCACTTCGAGGTGGCCGCGTTGGAAGTCGAGCAGCAAGATGCGATTGTAGAGCGCGAGCGGCGAAAACGCGATAGACCCGGTGCCAAATCGCACGAGCAAGGCCCAATCAGGGCGCTGGAGGGCACTCTAAGGAATCGGAGCGAGCAAGCGGGACGCGGGTATACTGGAGATTAGCGGAAGCAGTTTCGGAGACCCCGGCCACGGGGTCTTTTTCGCCGCGAAGGGCTTTCGCGCTAAGGCCCCGGCGTTGTTCCCGGGGAAGGACATCGATGGAATCATTGCTGGAGTCCATCCAATCGCCGGCCGATGTGAAGCAACTGAACTATGCGCAGATGGCTTCGCTGGCCGAAGAGATTCGCGCATTCCTGATTCAAACGCTGGCCAAGACCGGCGGCCACCTGGGGCCAAACCTGGGCGTGGTGGAACTGACGCTGGCCCTGCACGCTGTCTTCGACACTCCCCAGGACATGATTCTCTTCGATGTGAGCCACCAGGCTTACGTGCATAAGATCCTGACCGGGCGGCGGGAACGGTTCGAGACCATCCGGCAACCGGGCGGCCTCAACGGGTTCATGCTGCGGACCGAGAGCGAGCACGACTGCTACGGGGCCGGGCACGCGGGGACCGCGCTCTCAGCGGCGCTGGGGATGGCCGTGGCGCGCGACCTGGCCGGTGGTCACGAGCACGTGGTGGCCGTAGCCGGCGACGCGGCCTTCACCAATGGAATCTCGTTCGAGGCGCTGAACAACATCGCCGAGCAGACCAAACGAATGATCGTGGTGCTCAACGACAACGAGTGGTCGATCGATCGCAATGTGGGGGCCATCGCGCGCTACCTGCACCGCATCGTGACCAACGAGCACTACCAGCACCTGCACCAGCGGGCCACGCGGCTGATCGAGCGCTTCGGCGGCAAGACAGCGGCGAAGGTGGTGCGGCGCGCCGAAGAGGCGGCCAAGAGCATGTTGTGGCCCTCCATCCTGTTCGAGGAGTTCGGGCTGGAGTACTACGGTCCCATCGATGGGCACAATCTTCCGCTGCTGGTGGAGTCGTTCAAGTTCCTGAAGACCCTGGACCATCCGGTGCTGTTGCACGTGCTCACGCAGAAGGGCCGCGGCTATCAGCCGGCGCTGGACGGGCAGAAGAAGTTTCACGGGCTGGGGCCGTACGATCCGGATACGGGGATGACCAAGGCGGCGGGCGCGCCCACCTGGGCGGAGTCCTTCGCCAACACGCTGACCGAGCTGGCCAACAAGGATGAGCGGATCGTGGCCATCACGGCGGCCATGCCCAACGGAACGGGTCTGGACCTGTTCCGGCCTCACCATCCCAAGCGCTACTTCGACGTGGGCATCGCCGAGGAGCACGCGGTGGTCTTCGCCGCAGGAATGGCGACGCGGGGCTACCGGCCGGTGTGCGCCATCTATTCCACGTTTTTGCAGCGGGCCTTCGATCCCGTGGTGCACGACGTATGTCTGCAAAAGCTGCCCGTGCTGTTTTGCATGGACCGGGCGGGATTGTCGGGCGACGACGGGCCGACGCACCATGGGCTGTTCGACATCGGGTACCTGCGGTCGATTCCGGAGATGGTGCTGATGGCGCCCAAAGACGAGGACGAGCTGGCCGACATGATGAAGACCGCCTTGGAGATGCCGGGGCCGAGCGCCATCCGGTACCCGCGCGGGGCGGTGGCGGGCGTGGCGCGCAAGGCCGAGCCGCAGGCGATTCCCGTGGGGAAGGCCGAAGTGCTGAAGGACGGGTCGGATGTGGCCATTCTCGGGCTGGGACCGATGATCACGCTGGCCCGCGAGCTTGCGGCGAGGCTGGAGCGGGAGGGCTATTCGGCGGCGGTGATCAATCCGCGCTTCGTGAAGCCGCTGGACCGCACCGTGCTGGGGGCTTATGCGCGGCGCGTGGCGGCCTTCGTCACCTTCGAGGACCACGTGAAGATGGGCGGCTTCGGCACGGCGGTGGTGGAGGCTCTGGAGGAGATGGGCAGGGTGGTTCCGGTGGTGCGCATCGGCTGGCCCGATCAGTTCATCGAGCACGGCAAGGTGGATCAGTTGCGCGCGCGCTACGGGGTCAGCGTGGAGGCGGCCGAGGCCCAGGTGCTGCCGCTGCTGGCCGGACGGCGGCCCAAGCTGGTGGCCAGCTAAGGCCGCGCGTCAGAAGAATTGTCGAGAATATATTGCAAACTTATGAAATACGCCGCGCAAACGGAAGCGGTTGGCATGGCGCGCTTAAGCTAATGCTTTATCGGCTATACCAGGGATATCTACTCTCCAGCCGGTCGTAAAGGAGCCATGATGCACGGAATCGCTTCGGACCTCCGCCTGCTGTGGCGGCAGTTGCTCAGGTCTCCCGGCTTTGCAATTACGGCCGTGCTGATGCTGGCGTTCGGCATCGGCGCGACCACCGCGATCTTCTCGGTTGTGGATGGCGTGCTGCTGAGGCCACTACCTTTTGCCAGTCCGAGCCGTCTGGTGACCCTGGGCGACCAGGTGAGCGGAGGTCGCATGGGCTATCACGACCCGGGCTGGGTGACCGCACCCGAGGTGGTGACTTACCAGCGCGACACCCGCTCGTTCGCGAGCCTTGGCGGTTACACCTTCGTGAGGTACGAGCTTTCTGGAGTTGGCCGGCCTGCCCAGATCGACGCCGCGCGGATAACGCCCTCCGTTTTCTCCACGCTCGGCGTTGCTCCGCTCATGGGCCGCGTGTTCACTCGGGAAGAAGACACGCAAAAGGCGCAGGTCGTGGTGCTCAGCTACATCACATGGAAGAGCAGGTTCAACGGCAACCCCCACGTGATCGGAACCAAGATCGACCTCAATCGAACGCCGTATACCGTCATCGGCGTCATGCCCAGAAACTTCGAGTTTCCCATCGACTATACCGGCCGTCTCAACCGCTGCGAGCTATGGGTTCCCATGAGTTTCAGTGCCGGTGAGCTCTCGCCGGAGGAGGAGGGGAACTTTTCACTGATGATGGTTGGGCGGCTCAAGCCCGGCGTCACCATAGCACAGGCGCAAGACGATGCGCGGCGCGTGGCGGCGCAGATCATGCGCAACTATCCGCCCAACCTATCGACCATCCGCATCCGGCCCGTGGTTAATCCGTTGCACCAGATCACGGTGGTGCAGACCCGTCCGCTGCTGCACATGCTTTTTCTCGCCGTGGCCGTGGTTCTGCTGATCGCCTGCGCCAATCTGGCGGGGCTGTTGCTGGTTCGGGCCATTCGCCGCCAGCGGGAAACGGCTGTGCGCCTGGCCGTGGGCGCGCCGGCACGCACACTGCTGGGGCAGACGATCCTCGAAAGTCTCGTTGTCAGCGTGACTGGAGGCATACTGGGGATTGGCCTCGCCGGCCTGGCCCTCGCGATCGGAAAGAACTTTTTGCCGGCCAACCTGCCGCTGACGAACGAGATCTCTCTGAACTGGACGGTGGCGGGTTTCGCGTTTCTGTTGGCGCTGCTGACAGGCGTGCTGTGCGGACTGGCGCCGGGCTTCGCGGCCCTGCGCACCAACGTGAACGCCTCACTGAAAGAAGGCGCACGCAGCGGCTCGGCGAGCGGCGCCCATGCGCGGCTGCGCTCGGCGCTGGTGGTGGCGGAGATCGCGATTGCGCTGGTGCTGCTGTGCGCTTCAGGGCTGCTTCTGCGCAGCTACATGAATATGAGCGATGTGGATCTCGGTTTCCAGCCGGACCATGTGACCACGGCCTTTTACTCGCTACCGCGGAGAGGATACCCGACGCAGGCGCGAGTCGATGCTCTCAACAACCAGGTGCTTCTTCGCCTGAGCCAACTGCCGGGCGTTCAATCCGTGGGCCTGACGAGCGGCCTTCCCACCAGGAGCGGCTGCTGCGAGGCCTTTACCGCGGACGGCTACGTGAATCCGCGCGGGCCCGGCTGGACGGCCGCAGCGTATTCCGAGGTGATCAGCAACTTTTTCAATGCCATGGGTATTCCGCTGCTGCGCGGACGATACTTCACCGACGACGACAATGCGAACAGCCGGCTCGTTGTGATCGTGAATCGCGAGTTCGCGGGGCACTATTGGCCGAATCAGAACCCAATTGGGAAACGAATGCGCATTGGCACCCCAACGTCGCGAGCACCATGGATGACGGTGGTGGGCGAAGTGGCCGACGTGAAGGTTGGCCGGCCCGACACCGGCGCGACCGCTGAGTTCTATCAACCAGTGGCCCAAGTCGACAGGGACTACGGTGGCCCCTTTTCCCCCAACGACATCTTCGGTGGCAGCCAGCACATCGTCGTGCGGTCGGTCCTGCCGCCCGAAAAGATGGAGAACTCCGTGCGCGCCGTGGTCCGCTCCATCGACCCGCAGTTGCCGCTGACCCAGGTGCAAACCATGGAGCAGGTGGTGTCGCAGAGCGAAGCCCCGCGCCGCTTCAACGCGGTCGTCATTTCCAGCTTCGCCCTGGCTGCGGTTCTACTGGCCGTGCTTGGCATCTACAGCGTGATCGCATTTTCGGTGGCTTCGCGCGTCCAGGAGATGGCGATTCGCATGGCCCTCGGTTCGCAGCGCGCGGACATCGTGCGCCTCATTCTCGCCTCCGGCCTCAAGCTGGCTGCGGTCGGAGCCTGTCTTGGGCTGGCCGGTGCGGCCGCTATGTCCAGTGTGCTGCGCCCCTTCCTCTTTCACGTCAGCCCCTTCGACCCGGTGGTGATGGCTCTGACGGCGATGGCCGTTTTTGCCCTGGCTCTGGCGGCTTCGGCCCTCCCCGCTTTTCGTGCCGCTTCTGTAAATCCGATCGAAGCCTTGCGCGGAGAGTAAGCGCGACGTCCTGCGCACTGACGGCTGCGCTCACAGGCCGGCCGGTTTGGTCCGCGCTCCGCGCCAGTAGAGGATGAGGCCGATCAGGATGGAGACGGCCGTGCCGGCCACCAGCTTGAGCTCGAAGGCGAGCTTGCTGCCGGAGCCGCCGGGCGGGACGAGCGAGACCAGAATTCCAACGAGGACAACCAGAAAGCCCAGGCTGCCGCAGATCCAGACGCCCGGCAGGCCGCCGGGAATGAGGACGGCTTGCGGATTGGCGGCGCGGTCGGGACGGCGCGCCAGCTTGATGACGGCGGCGAACATGTAGAGGAAGGGAATGAAGTAGAGGATGATGGCGGCGTCGATGAGGAACTGGTAGGCGCCGAGGGTGGTTTCGTTGATCTGGCTGACGAGCAGGATGGCGCCGGAGAGGACGGCCTGGACGAGGATGGAGACATAGGGCGTCTTCCAGCGGGGATGGATTTTGCCGAAGGCGGCGGGCAGGTAGCGGTCGATGCCGACGACGAAGGGAACGCGCGCGATGCCGGCGACGGTTGAGCCCACGCCGCCGGCGTTGCCCGCGGTGACCAGGACGGCCGCGAGAATGCCGAGGAAGCCGAGCCGCAGGGCCACCGAGCCAATCGTGATGGCGTGAAAGACGCCGGCCTGGGGATCGAGGGCCGAGGAGGGCGCGAGCGCCAGAACGGCGAAGGTTCCGGCGATGTACATCAGGGCGATCAGAGCTCCGGCGCCGAAGACGGCCCGCGGCAGGGTGCGGCGCGGGTCGCGGACCTCCTCGCTCATGGCCGAGACCAATTCCAGGCCGGTGAAAGCGAAGGCAATCTGCGACCAGAAGTTGACCGTGTTCCAGTCCCAGGCCGGAAGCATGTCGTGGAGCGTGAAGTGCGTCACCGAGCCGTGCAGCAGGACCACGATTGCCGCCACGCCGGTGAGGATGAGCAGCGGCACGTAGGTGCCTACGCCGCCCGCGTTCTGGAGCCACTTGCCGATGTTGAGCCCGACAATGTTGAGGACCACCGCGATCACCAGCAGGGCCAGCGAAATCCAGAGCTGAAAGGTGCGGTCCTGGGCGAGCGCCGCGCCGCGCTCGCCCACGATATAAGCCGACATCGACGCGCTGGCCAAGAGCAGGCCGGGAAAGTAGAAGACGGTGTAGATCCAGTAGGTCCAGCCGGCGATGAAGCCGTGGAACGGTCCGAAGGCCTCGCGTGACCAGGCGTAGAGACCGCCCTCCTCAGGGAAGCGCGAGGAAAGTTCGTTGATGACCAGCGCGCCGGGGACAAAGAAGAAGACGGCGGCGATAACCCAGAGGCTGATGGACGAAGGGCCGTTGTGGCCGGCGGCAGCAATCCAGCGCGGGCCCAGGACGGTGGCGATGTTGAACAGCAGCACGTCCCAAAAGCCCATGGTCTTGCGCAATCCGGAACGGGCGTCGGGCGGGCCAGGCGCGGAGGTTGTCATGGGGCCACCCTTGGGCTGGAGTTCAACTAAGTCTGCACTCGAAAATCATAGCGGACCAGATTAAGACGAGCTGCGAACACGTTTTGATTGCCAGACTCCAACGGTGTTGTGCCGTGGACCTTGTCGCCGATCTGACGTTCGGACAGTGAAGAGGACAATTCTCTCAAGGAAGCATCCTCTCTGTGCGCGAATTCTGCTCGGATCGGAAGGAAAAAATGGTCCTTCGCCAGGCGGCGTGGCCACGGAGCATGTCCAGTTTTACTCCGGCTCGACGAGCGACTGGGATGGCTCCTCGGCCGATCCGGCAGCTTGCTTGGTAGGGTTGAAGGTCTCAAATCCTTCCTTCTTGGCTGCTTCGAGCAGCTCTGCCGAGGCGGAGACGAAAGAAATCGGGGTATTCGGAAACATGTCTCGAGCGGCCAGTGCGGCGCCCAGCTGAATGGCGCCCGGCCAATTCAGGCTTGTGCGATCCAGAAGTTCGCGCGCGATCTCCAGCACGGCTGGATTCAGCGGTTGCTGGACCATGCGGGCCGATTCCTGACGAAGGACCGCGAGCGCGGAAGCCGCGTCGGCCGCAGTAACATCGCCCCCGCGCTCGCGCCGGCGAATGGCGGCGTAGACTTCCAGGGGCGTAGCGGAGGAGATGAGCTTGCGATTGTCCTCGACTGCTTCCATCAGTCGAATGAGAGCATCCGTGCCCGGTTCCTGTACGAACAGCTTGGCGAAAGCTGTGGCTTCGATAAAGTAAGAGTTCACTCGTTTCCTCGTTCTCCCTCGATGGCTTCGGCGATTGTCTCGCCCTGCATCGAAACGGGATGGAATCGCTGCGCTTCCTCGGGTATGCCGGCCTCAGCGCGGTTGAGGCGGATGGTGGTGGTGGGATAGGTCGGGGTTTTGGGGTTGGCGATCTTGCTGGTGAGCACAAGGCCGCGCTGGATCGCCTCGGCCAAAATGGACTGGCGCGTCTCGGGGTGCTGATTCCAGCGGAGCGCTTTACGCGGCAGGAATGAGTCGCGGAACCATTTGAGGGCGATAAATGCATGACCGCCCCGCTCCGCTTCTGCCAGCGCCGCACACAGCTCCTTCACCCGATTGTCCAAATCGGCCGGTGAGACGGGTTCCTGCACGTAGTCCTCGTCATAGGCCAGGCTTGTCGCGGCGCGCTGGGCGCGCACGGCGCGGGGAGCCGCTTCCCCTTCATTGATGCGCTCGAAGTAAATGCGGATCTCATCCTCTTCCGGCGACCATGTTTCGGCCGATGCATTGCGGCGCTTGCTGCGCCCGCTCTCGCTGCACAGTTCTACAATGGCCTGGTAGCCTGGAGGTGCGAGAAAGCGCAGTGCCCGGGCCAAACCGGGGTCCTGCGAATACGCAAGTTCGTTCAGCGCTTCTTCAATAATCTCTTCCGCGGCGGGGATGCGCAGGTCACCATCATCGGAGTTGTTGCGTCCAGATCTTGTCGGTTTCATCTCTTTCTCTCCATGCGCCGCATCATTTCTCGGGCCTGCAATTCATGCAGCGCCTTTTTAGCCGCGGCGATCTTCCGGTAAGACCCGAGAGATGCGTCCTT
>JAKABE010000089.1 GCA_021801945.1 Acidobacteriota bacterium | reverse complement strand
TCCTCGCGCAGTTCGCGCCGGGGGCGCTGATGAACACCGCTGGCTCCTCGAACGACAACATCCAGGCCGCTGGCGGCTACGGCAACGTGGAGTTCAATGGACTGCCGGCCACCTCGAACGGCTACATCCTGGATGGATACGACACCAACGATCCCTGGCTGGGGTTGAACATCGGCCTCTCTACCAACCTGGTGATCGGGCTTGACGCCGTGCAGGAGGTTACGGTGAACACCAACTCCTACTCCGTCGACCAGGGCCGCTACGGAGCCTCGCAGGTGGACTACGTGACCAAGTCGGGCACCAACCATTTTCACGGCGATCTCTACGAAACTTGGAACGGCTCGGCGCTCAACGCCGAGGACTACTTTCTGCACGCCAACGACACGCCAGGCAACATCGCCAAGAAGCCGCGCTCGAACGTGAACGAGTTCGGCGTGAGCCTGGGCGGGCCCATCCGCCGGAACAAGCTGTTCTTCTTTGCCAGCTACGAAGGAGTGCGGATCGCGCTGCCCCTGGTGACGCAGGTAGTGGCGCCCTCGCCGGCTTATCAGCAGTACGTACTCAAGCAGCTTTCATTGGGCGGGAAGGACCCGATAACCGGAACCGAGCTTCCGCCCGAACCGGCGGAGGTCCCGTTCTACCGGTCGATGTTCAGTCTCTACCAAAGCACAGCCGGAACGCCGGTTCCGGTCAGCTCCTGCCCGCTGGACGCGAGCGGCGCGCTGCTCCCAGGCGCGCAGACCAGCGGCCATCTCTTCGACGGCGCCGGCTGCGCCAACCAGAGCGAGCGATCCCTCACCAACGATGACTATGAGAATCTGATCGTCCTCAAGATCGACCACACCATCAACGCCAGCAACAGCACCTGGTACCGCTTCCAGCAGGACACCGGTCTCCAGGCCGCTTACACCGATGCGGTGAATCCCATCTTCGACTCCTACTCGCCGCAGCCGCAGCGCACGCTGGTAGCCGGCTACACGCACATCTTCAGCCCCGATCTCGTGAACCAGTTCAACCCGGGAGTGAGCTGGTACTCAAGCATCTTCGAGCCGGACAACTACGCGCAGGTCTTGGAGAAGTTTCCCATCGTGCTCATGGCGGGCAGCAACAACGCGCCTTTCACCACCATCGGCGGCAACGATAACACCTACCCCCAGGGGCGCATCGTCACGCAATGGCAGATCAACGACAACCTGGACTGGACGCGCGGCAAAAACGACTACCGGTTCGGGGCCAATTCGCGGCGCATCGACGTAAGCGACTACGACCTCGGTGAAGGGACCGTGCCCGCCGCCGTCTACAACGACCTGGCAGAGTTCACCTACGGCGCTGCCTACACTGAGAGCCAGACGTTTCCCATCACGCTCAAGGAGCGGATCGCCGAGGGCAATCTGGGCCTCTACGCGATGGATACCTACAAGCCGGCGGTGCGCGCAACATTGATGGCCGGCGTGCGAGTGACGTGGAATACCAATCCCGTGAACCAGCATCGGTTGTTTGCGCGGCCCGCGGGCTCCTTCCTCGGCCTCTCGCACAACCGCAACCAGCCCCTCGATCAGGCCATTGAAACCAGGGTGCGGAGTTTGTATCCGGCGGCTCAATTCCTGGTTTGGCAGCCGCGCGTCTCGGCGGCTTTCCAGGTGGCGCACAACCTTGTGCTGCACATGGGCTTCGGCGTCTTCAACGACATCATTCCCGCGCAAATCGCAGACCTGGCCGCAACCAACGCTCCCTACGCGCCCACCTTTGTGGGCGGCATTGGCGGCCAGGTGGGGGGCGTGGCCATTGCGCCCGGCGTCGCAAACAGCGCGGCTAGCGCGGCCCGGAACGCCAACCGCCAGTTCCAAACGGTCTTCAAGCAGGGCGCGGCGCCCTGTGCGGGAATCGCCGCGGGTGCACCCACCTGCCCGCTGGCCGTGAGCCTGAATACCTTTCCTGCGGGCACGCTCAAGACCCCTGTCTACTACGAATACAACCTGGGCATCGAGCGCCAGTGGGGAACGCGTGGAGACCTCAGCATCGACTATGTGGGCACCAACGGCACCCATGAGCCCTACCAGGTGGGGCTGAACGGTTACCAGACCGTATGCGCAGGCTGCTTTGCCCCCTATCCCTACAGCCAGCCACTCGATCAGCGGTTCGGCAGCGTGAACGAGTTCCTCACCGGCGCCAACAGCAATTACTCGGGCCTACAGGCCAGCTTCTCCGGGCAATTTGCAAGCCTGACGCTGCGCGCCAACTACACGCTGAGCCATTGCCTCGACGAAGTTTCAAACGGCGGCCTGCTTTCGTTCTCGACGCAGGGAATTCTCTCGCCGCTGCCGGGCGAACTGAGCCGGGAATACGGCAACTGCGACTATGACGTGCGCCACAACATCTCTGCCTTCGGCATCTACCGGATTCCCTTCACGTCCCGGCACGCGCTATTCCGCGCGCTCTTTCACGGCTGGTCATTCTCTGCGACAGCATTTTTTCACATGGGACTTCCATTCACCGTGCTCAGCCAGCCGTATACGGCCGGCGGGAAGGGCATCTTTCAGGCCACCGGGCCGCAGTTTGCGCGGCGGGTTCCGGGCGTGCCCCTCTATCGCAAGAGCGCGTATTCCGGCGTGACCGTTGCGGGCACAAAGCAGTGGCTGAACCCGGCTGCATTTGTCTCCGTGGTCGACCCCACAACGGGGGCGTGCACGGGCGGCGATTCGGCGGCCAACTGCCAGTTCGGCAACTCGGGGCGGAACACGCTGCGCGGACCGGACTTCGCCGACTCCGACGTATATCTCTCGCGCAACTTTCCACTGCCGGAGAGAGCCTTGCTGCGCTTCGACGTGCAGATGTTCAACGCTTTCAACCATCCCAACTTCGCGCTGCCCAGCAACGTAGAGGCGGGCGTGCCCGGCGAGTTCATTCCGCCCAAGTTCGGCACGCTGGAGAGCGCCATCGGCCCGCCCACGGGGCTGCTGGGCGTGGGCCTGGGCGGAGACAACTCGCCGCGCATGATTGCCTTTGAAGCGCGGGTTGAGTTCTGAAAGAACAGGGAACGAGGAAACTAGGGAACTAGGGAACGCGTGGCTCATTGCCTCAGGCTGTTCATAAGCGCAATGAGCAGTCGGCTCACGTCGGCAGAGAGCTTTTTCGGAGATTCGTATGTTTCCTTCGCACCGAATTGAAGCGTTTCCGCGATGATGAAATGTGTCTGTAATTCGTAATTCGGACCCCTCGTATGGCCCGCGCCATTCCGCATTCGTCGGTCCCTTGGCCGCGCGTTGCGCCCTTCCCATCTCCTGTGAGAATCTGTTTTTACCCGGGCCGTCTGGGTCCACGACAGCGAGTTCGGTTTCTCTGGTCCCACTTCGATAAGCGGCTCCGGTCAAGGAGTTGTCGATGAAAAGGGCTGTTCTGCTTTTGACCGTTGCTCTTATTTGCTCGGTCGCCGCGCATGCTGATTTCGTAATTCTCCATGATGGCAGAAGCTACGCCGGCACCTACACCGGCGCATCCACCGGAAATCTGGTCTTTACGGGCACCGATGGCGTTCAGTACACCTTCCCGCTCAGTAAGGTGCAAACGCTCGTCTTCTCCAATCTCAACGACCACATCTCCCTACGCAACGGCCAGTCCTACACCGGCCATCTGACCAGCGCCACCAATATCCCATTTCGCGGAGCCAACGGTGTCGGTTACGTGTTTCCCTTGAGTGATGTTTCCTCGATTGTGTTTACGCCGCGCACGGCGGCAGGCCAGGGAGGGATGGTCGCGCCCGCGGGTTCCACCCCTTCTGCCAGTGCCTCCGCCATGGCCGCGGGTGCCGCACCCCTGATTCCTTCGGTCATCGTTCCCTCGGGAACGCAGGTGGTCGTGCTCACCGATACGGCGATCGACACGGCCACCGACACCATCGGTCAGCTCTATCCGGCCGAGGTTGAGCAAAACGTGATGGACAGCACGGGTGCGGTGGGCATTCCCGCGGGCACCAAGGCCGAGCTTAAGGTGATCGATCTGAACCAGGGGACGAACAGCAAGGGCCACAATTACGCACTGGCCCTCGACTCGGTGCAACTGAACGGAAAGGTCTACCGCGTTGATGCCTCGTCGGTCGCAGAGAAAGGCTCCGCCGGCTTTGGAATGAACAAGCGCACGGCGATGTATGCCGGGGGTGGCGCCGGTTTGGGCGCCCTGCTCGGAGCGGTCTTTGGCGGCGGCAGGGGCGCTGGCTTCGGCGCCCTGGCGGGCGGCGCGGGGGGCGCGCTCACTCAATTCCTCACTCGGGGCAGGCAGGTGAAGGTGCCTGCCGAGAGCACTCTCACCTTCCAACTGCAGAGAACGATGATTCTGCATCCCTGAGAGTGGCAGGCTCTGTCCAGTGTACCGCCCGCGATGCTCTCAGGTTTCGCCTTTGCGGCTGGGAGCGCCGCGGGCTTGCCACACCTCCGCTTGAACCGGCCCCTCCGGATTGACAGGAGGTCCGTTCGATTTCGCCCGAATCAGCCCTGCCCCGGCCGCAGATGGCTCAGGTCCAGCGGATCGGGATCTTCGAAGGTCGGTAATTGGGGCAGACCGGCGCGCAAACCGGTCCATCCCTCCGCAATCACAATGCTGTTTTGGGGATTGCCCGGCTGGTACCGCACTGTGCACGGAAACCCCGCCCGCACCTGCGCCGTATCCACAACCTCGCGCAGATCGGTTATGTCCTGCGAACACTCGTAGTCCACCCCGCCGATCCGGTAGTTAAGCAAGAGCATGGTCAGGCTTCGCCCGTCATCGGCTTCCACCTCGTAAACGTCCAGCAACATCCCGTCCACCAGCCGTCCCGACTGCACCAGGAACTGGCGTCGTGCCCGCTCCTGCTCCTCGGCGGTGGGGCGCTTTCGCAGCGCCAGATACGCCGCAACCGCTGCTAGTACGCCAATCGAAGCTGCCCCAGCGGTGATTTCCCACGCGCTTTTCCCCAGGAGTGTCATTGCAGGCGGAACTCCACACCAAGCGTTCCAAATAGAGCATAGCGCAGCTGCTCCCTGCAGCAGCGCTGCGTCCGCCGTGTGCCTTTCTCTGCCCTGAAATTTGTTTCCATGTTGGGCCGGAAATGCGAGAACGGGAGCGATGCGCATCCTCGATCCCGTCGGCCCCGGCGATGCGGTGGCCCGCGACCGCGCTCTGCCCGCGAGGGTGGACCTTTCCTTTCAGTTGGGCAGGGTGCTTCTTCCTCTCGTCCGGCCGCTGCCCGCCTGCCGCCGCGCCCAAGAGAGGAATCCGTGCAAATGGCCTATACTCTAGGTTGCATTGGGCGCTGATTCCGTTCCTGTTGACCGCCCCGTCAGTGGAGGTTTTCCCTTGGCTTCGGAAAAACGCAAAGCCGCCGCGCAATCGATCCGGATCCGTTCCACCACCGTGATTTGCGTGCGCCGCAACGGTCAGGTCGTAATGGCCGCCGACGGCCAGGTCACCTTCGGCGACCACGTGCTCAAGCACTCAGCCAAAAAAATTCGCCGCCTTTACGAGGACAAGATCCTGGCTGGCTTCGCCGGGTCCACCGCCGACGCCTTCAACCTCTTCGCGCGCTTCGAGACCAAGCTCGAACAGCACGCCGGCAACCTCAATCGCGCCGCCGTGGAACTGGCCAAGGACTGGCGCACCGACAAGATGCTGCGCAACCTTGAGGCCCTGCTGCTGGTCGCCGACAAGGCGCAGACCTTTCTCATCTCCGGGTCAGGAGATGTAATTGATCCCGACGAGCCGCTCGCGGCCATCGGCTCCGGCGGCAGCTACGCCACGGCCGCCGCGCGCGCCCTCATGGAGAACACCAACTTGAGTGCCCGCGAGATCGCCGAAAAAGCCATGAAGATCGCCGGCGACATCTGCATCTACACCAACGACCGCGTGACCATTGAGGAGTTGAGCTAGCAGAAGCGCGCAACGCTCGTGTCGTGCCCGGCTGAACTCGCGCCCTGACACGACGCAGGAGTAATGTAAAACCAAGCGAACTATGGCCATCTACTTACCCGCATCCGCCGAAGAACAAGAGCTCGCGCTCGACGAACTCACGCCGCGCGAGATCGTCGCCGAACTCGACAAGCACGTCGTCGGCCAGCGCGCCGCCAAGCGCGCCGTGGCCATTGCCCTGCGCAACCGCCAGCGCCGCCAGAAGCTGCCCCCCGACCTCGCCGACGACATCATGCCCAAGAACATCATCATGATCGGCCCCACCGGCGTGGGCAAAACCGAGATCGCGCGCCGCCTCGCCAAGCTCACCAACTCGCCCTTCCTCAAGGTCGAGGCTTCCAAATTCACTGAGGTGGGCTACGTGGGCCGCGACGTCGAGTCCATCGTCCGCGACCTGGTCGAGATCGCCATCGACATGGTGCGCGAGGAGCGCCTCGAAGAAGTCGAAGACCGCGCCGAAATGAACGCCGAGGAGCGCCTGCTCGATCTGCTGCTGCCCCCTCCGCCCGCTGCCGCGCACGGCCAGGAGGGCCAGCTCAAACTGCCGGAATCCGACAGCTATCAGCGTTCCCGCGAAAAGCTTCGCCAACAGTTCCGCGACGGCAAGCTCGACGACCGCATGGTCGAGCTCGACGTGCGCGAGCGCGGCATGCCCCAGTTCGGCATCATCTCCAACCAGAACCTCGAAGACATGGAGATGAACCTCCGGGACATGTTGCCCAACATCTTCGGCGCCGGCCCTAAGAAGAAAAAGATGAAGGTCACCGACGCCTTCGATTACCTTGTGCAGGAAGAGGAAGGCCGCCTCATCGACATGGACTCAGTCAATCGCGCCGCCGTCGAGCGCGTCGAGTCCAACGGCATCGTCTTTTTAGACGAGATCGACAAGATCGCCGGCCGCGAGAGCGGCCACGGCCCCGACGTCTCGCGCGAGGGCGTGCAGCGCGACATCCTGCCCATCGTCGAGGGCACCACCGTGAACACACGCTACGGCATGGTGCGCACCGACCACATCCTCTTCATCGCCGCTGGCGCCTTCCATGTCTCCAAACCCAGCGACCTCATTCCCGAGCTGCAAGGGCGCTTTCCCCTCCGCGTCGAGCTCAAATCGCTCACCGTGGACGATTTTCTGCGCATCCTCACCGAGCCTAAGTCCTCGCTCACCAAGCAATACACGGCGCTGCTTGAAACGGAAGGCGTGCGCCTGGAGTTCACCCCCGAGGCCCTGCGCGAGATGGCCGAGTTCGCCTTCAAGGTCAATGAGCAGACCGAGAACATCGGCGCCCGCCGCCTCCACACCATCATGGAGCGCGTCCTTGAGGATGTCAGCTTCTTCGCTCCCGATGTCGCCCGCCGCGCCCCCGAAGGCCAGTCCGCCGCGGCGCTCTCCGAGACCATCCAGAGCGAGTCCACCGTGCCCCTGCCCTATCAGGAGCGCATAACTGCCTCCGGCCCGGAGAAGACCTTCCTGATCGACGACGCCTACGTCAAGCAGATGGTCGCCTCCATCGTCAAAGACCAGGACCTCTCGCGCTACATCCTCTAGTAGCGTTCTCGCTTCACTAATTGAGATGGCAGCATCGTGCAAGGCGGGCTTTTCTTAAAAGAAAGACCACTTGAAGGCGCATTATTTTCAGCAGCAGAATCTAACTCGTTCTAGGGCCGGCTCAGACTCCCACGCCGAACTCGCTGGCAGGCCGCTTGCCCGCGTTCGAATAGAAATCGTAGGGGGTGCGCCGCTTGAACTTGTAGCGGCTCCGCAATTCGGCTCCGAGGACGACGCCCAACGTGGCCAGAAACAAACCCGCCGAAAACCAACCGACGATCTGTAACACCTTGATGCCTTGCTTTGCTTCGGCAGACGCCTCGGCGCCAGGAATTTCATCGGCGGGGAAATCGGATTCGAAACCGAGTTCACGTTCGGGGGACATCGAGTAAAGCCTCCTCTGTCAACCTCATCATAGCGTAATTCGGGTTTGACGTGCAGTGCGGTTGCAGACGGCAGGCAGCAGACTGAAAAAGCTCAAGAAAAGTCCCCTCATGCGAAGCAGCGGAAGAGGCAATAGAGCAGGCCCGAAAGCAGCGCCGCCGCAGGCAGCGTGAAGATCCATCCCGCCGCAATATTGCGTACCGTCGAGAGATGCAGCCCGCTCCCGTTGGCAGACATGGTTCCAGCTACGCCCGAGCTGAGAATGTGCGTGGTGCTCACCGGCAGGCCGAGTTTGTCGGCGGCGAAGATCGTGGCCATGGTCACCATCTGTGCGCTGGCGCCCTGCGCATAGTTCAAGTCCTGTTTACCGATCTTCTCGCCCACCGTGACCACGATGCGTTTCCAGCCGACCATGGTGCCCAGACCGAGGGCCAGCGCCACCGCCACCTTGACCCAATCGGGAATGAACTTGGTGCTCTTGTCCAGTAGCCCGCGATAGCTGGCCAGGGCTGCGTTTTCCTTGGCGGTGAAGTGGGGAGTGTGAGCCTGCTCCATGATGTGCAGGGCTGCGCCGGTCAGGTACATGTCGTTGCGCACTCTGGTCTGTTCCGCGGCCGGAACTGACTGAAAGCTTGCGTAACCCGCAACTCTGCGGTTCAGGTCCTGGACCAGATCGCGCAGCGCCGGAAGCGTCGCCGGCTCTAGGCGTTTGGTCTGGACGTAGCGGGTGACTTCCGCGCGCGGATCGGCATCCGGAGCTGCGCTGGACGCCACATGGCGGTCAAGAATCCGGCCGGCTCGCTCAGAGGCGGCGATAAAGCTCTGGACTTCCTTGGGGCCAAGCGCGTGGTTCAAGGCGTATGCCGTGGGAACGGTGCCAATCAGTATGAGCATGATAAGTCCCATGCCCTTTTGGCCATCGTTCGAGCCATGGAAAAAGCTCACGCCGGTACAGGCGAGGATCATCAGTGCGCGAATCGTCAGCGGCGGTGGCTCTTTGCCCTTGGGCGCTTCATAGAGTGCCGGGTATTTGAGGAGATGCTTGGACAAGAGAATCAGCAGGCCGGCGAGCACGTAACCCAAAATGGGCGAGATCAGCAGCGCCTCCAGCACCTTCATCACCTGTCCCCAGTCGAGGCCGGAGCCGCCGGCGCGCACGTTCAAAAACTGGCTCGCCAACCCCACGCCAATGATGGAGCCGACCAGCGTGTGGGAGCTGGAAGCCGGCAAGCCGAACCACCAAGTGCCCAGATTCCACAGGATGGCTGCAATCAGCAGCGCGAAGACCATGGCAAAGCCGGAGCCCGAACTGACCTTCAGAATCACTTCGATCGGAAGCAGCGCAACAACTGCGAAGGCCACCGTCCCTGAGGAGACCAGAACCCCCGCCAGGTTGCACACCCCCGACCAGACCACGGCGAGAGTCGGCTCGAGAGAATTTGTATAGATAACCGTGGCCACGGCGTTGGCCGTGTCGTGGAAGCCGTTGACAAACTCGAAACACAGCGCGCTCAGCAGCGCGATGGTGAGCAGCACGTAGGGCCAGGCGCTGGCGGCGCTTACGTTCCCAAGATCCTTGGCGAGATGTACTCCGATATAGCCAAGGCCGCTCAGCACGGCCAGAAGAAGCAAGGCGATACCCAGCCGGCCCGGTGGCCGTTTGAATTTTTGGTCCAGCAGAGATCGCCGTTTGGGCAGAACATCAACAGCCGTTGCGAGATCGGCCATCAGAAATCACCAATGCGGCCGGAGACATTCCGGTCCCGCTTGGGCCTCCTGCAGGGAAACGCAACGATTAAAATGGAATTCCTTAGATGATGAAAAGGGGATGGCTTGGGGCAAAAGAACGATGGGCCGAACCAGCTGGCGTCCATAAAACCTCAGCAACCGGATCAATTGCGATTGCTTGCCCGGTCTTGAGGAATCCTTCACCGGACTACAGAAAATTCTACACCGGCTGGCCTGGGCTGCGCGGCAAGGTATGGGGCGTGCGGTGGAAATCCGGGTCCGTCAAAGCATCTCTTGTTGGGGCTCGCTTCCTTAGCGTGGCATCAGTTCAAGGGGCAAGCACCCTTTGGATCGCCAGGGAATCCTTCGAGGCGCAGTCCTTTGGGGATGAATCGGCCGGACGGCTCTACAATTTTCTGCCTCTGCCTATTGAGGCTCCATCGGCCGTGCCGTCGCGCCGGAGTTTGGGATCGGCCTTCCCCGCTTCGCCACGCATCCCATCCACCCCAGATCGAAAGTAATGCCGGCAGCTCCAAGATTTTTGAGCC
>JAKABE010000088.1 GCA_021801945.1 Acidobacteriota bacterium | reverse complement strand
TCGGGGCCGCCCGGATCGAATCGATGGCGGCTACACCTTTATGGGTGGAGTGAAGGCGCAGAGTCCCGCCCTGCGGAGCAGCGTGCTGCAGCGTTTTGCGGATAGAAGGAGTTGGACCCATCACGCCACTGCCGTTTGCGCCGAAAGATAGAATCGCCTCTTCACCTTGTACACGAATGGCGGATCGCTCATTACGAATTACGGCGGTTCTCCGATCGCCAAGGAGTGCCGTGAGGTGCGCCATGGGGCGCTTTTCTTGAGGGAAGCGCCAAGTGCAACATCGCGGTGGGTGTATCCCAACAGGAGCTAAAGCTGACGCGGTTTGCAGGCACTATTTCGGCCCGCGACCCACTCGCTGGGCTGGTTCCCCAGTCGTTTAGTTCCAGAGCCTCGGCGGGGTTAGAGCACTGCTTCAGACCCGCTCCTGCCTTCTCCTATTGCGCCTGCGGCCCAATCCAATAGTTGGTCCGCGCCACAATCCTTGCTCCGTAGTCTTCGACCGTCCGCACCTTGATGGTGTGCAGTCCGGGAGTGGGATTGGAGGGACTGAAGGTGATCAGGTAGCGGTTGCGCATGTGCGCGGCTGCATTGACGACCCGCTGTTCGAACCCTCTGGTGCCGCTAAAGCTCATATACTCGCCGCCCGTCAGTTGAGCAATCTCCTTGGTCACGTTCTTTTTGAAGGCATTGATAGCCATGATGATGGGCGAAATCATGTTCATGGTGCGATCTTCGCCGGAGTCCTGGACGTCATGGGTGAATTCGGCCACCGCCGGGGAGAACGAAACGCTCAGCACCAGTACGTCCGACTCGCCGATCTGCTGGAGCAACTGCTCCGGCCGGGTATGCTTGCTTCCGTGGTCGCGCCGCTCGCTGATTAGAAGCAAAACCCGCCGGTAGGTTCGCGGCTGCGTTTCCAGCAAGTTGACGGCATAGCTCACGGTGTCCAGGATCGCCGCGCCGCCGTTCCCAGGCCGCAACTCAGTGAGTTCCTTATCCACCAAGCCGCCGGAATGCGTGAAATCCTGGATCAGATATTGGGTGGAATCGAAACCCACCAGGGCCACCTCGCTTCCTGGAGAAGCCATGAAGAGCTGAAGCAATGGCCCCAGCTTGGCCAGCCTGCCGAATTCCAGCACGCTGGCGCCGCCCAGCTCCACGGCCACCACCAGCGCCACCGGGGCCGTGTCCATCTCTGCCTGCACGTGGATCCTCTGGGGCACGCCGTTGTCTTCGAGCAGGAAATCCTTCTGCTTGAGGCCGTAGATAATGCTGCCGCTGTGCTCTTCGACGAGCGTCGGCACCAGAACCTCGGTGGTTGTTACGCGCAGCGCGGGCGTCTGAGCAGAATGGGAAACGGGCATGGGTTTGGGCGGCTCAATGGGCGGCAACTGAGGTGGCGCCTGCTGCCCCCAGGCCAAGGCCGTCGAGAGCAGGGCTGCGCTTGCCAGCCAATCACAGTGAATGCCGATTCTCATACGCTCTTCTTCCAGGGTACTCGACACCGGGCCGTTCATTCTTTGGATCCCGCAGAACATGGATGGCGCCGGGACGTCGGCCTTATGCCTCTGCACACGCCAGAGGAATATTCACCACTGCGTGAGCTTGCGCCGACTCGCACCCCTCACGATCATCAGCTTAACGGGATCGCTGTTCAGGATTCCTTGCGAGTCTCGCGGTCCAGACTGTTTGTCCAGGCGAGAAAACTCAGCAGCTCCCACCGCGAGGCCCAGAGAAAGGCAAGGACGCTCATGGCTGTCAGCGTCTCTGCGCGCTGGCCGGAATAGGTCTCCACCCGCCAGCGCAGATAGGGACTTCGCCACGGGGCCAGCCGGTGGCCGCGCGTTGCATTCCAGAGAAAGCGGAACGGAGCGAGCACGCAAACCTCTTATCCATGAGTATAGTTGGGTTGCTGAGCAAGATGCTTGCCACCGGCGGCTGAACGGTTATGCCTCTGCCCCATCCTATGATGGCTGCAAAGGACGGATGGCACATCCGATGAGGCTCTTTCTTGGAGCGTGCAGAGAATGCGCCGGATCGGATACGGAAATCAGCCTGGCAGTTTGCTGAACAGGCTGTTCGACACCGACTCCAATTGCGCGATCACGTCCTCGAGAGCTGTCTGTTGCGTCTCGGCCAGCGAAAGTTGCGTGGAAACCGTGGGAATGTCGGCTTGTATCAAGTCCGTCTGCGCCGCGATGAGTTGTGTCTGCTCGCTGGTCACCGCTCCGGAGGCGGCACTGAGCTGGTTCATGGAATTGTCGATCGTTACGCGCTGTTGCGAGACGTAGTTGAGCGCGGAGCTTAACGCCGTCGTGTCGGCGACGGCCTGACCGGTGTCCACTGTGCCGGTTGAATAGTCGGCCACCAGCGCGTTCAGCGCGCCAAACACACTGTTGGCTCCGGCACCCAGAAAGATCTGGTCTCCTGGCACATTCAACTGGATCTCTTGGCCGTTGGGGAGCTCAAGATAGTTGATGTTTTCGTCGCCGCGGTAGGTAGTCACGGCGGGCGAGGTCGCCGTGGAGGTGGTAAACGGTGCCGTCGCTGCTTCGCCGCCCGCGAAGATGTATTGGCCCTGATAGCTGGTGTTGGCCAGCGACTGCACCTCGTTGAGAATGCCGGAGATCTGCATCGCAATGGACTTGACGTCGCTGGGGTTCAGGGTGCCATTGCTGGCGCTGGTTGCCAGCGAAACCGCCTGTGTCAGTTCGGAGACGACACTGCCTAGCGCCGAATCCGCTACCTGCAACTGGCCCGTCACCAAGTTCGCACTGGCGGTAAAGGAGTCTTCCTGCTGGATTCGGTTGAGCAGCAGCACATTCTCTCCAGAAGCCACGGGATTCTGACCGATGGACGCAATGCTGACGCCACTGGAAAGCTCCGAAGTTAGCTGCTGCTCCTGCTCCTGAGTCTGATTGAGCGAACCAACCAGATTTGAAACATAGTAGGGATCCACCCGCATAAAACAGCTCCTAGCTTCTAGCCTCTAGCTTCTAGCTTTCTATCGTTCGCCCCAATCTCCCTCGCAATGCGAGATAGGAGGGCAAGTCCTGCGCCCGCAGGAGCGAGCTGGAAGCCAGTAGTTAAAGGTTGCTCTTACGCCACCGCCGTCTGCACACCCAGATTCAACGCCGAGGCCATGATGGTGTTGAGGATCGTGAAGACCTGCGACGCCGCCTGATAGCTCGTCTCCAAGGTGGACATCGCGGATGCTTCATCGTTCAAGTTGACGCTCGACAAGGCGTTGTTCTGGGTCTGCAACTGGCTCACGGAAGCATTCTGTGCCGTGTTGTCCGTTTGCACCTCAGAGACCCTGGAACCGAGCGTGGATACGAAGTTGGAATAAAAGTTGATCGGGGATTGGCTGTTCCCGGCTGATCCATTCTGGCTCTGAGCCGTCTGCTCCGAGGCCGCAGCGGTCTCGGTCAGCTGCGGCGCGTCACCCGGGCCATAGAGATCCCAAGTCAGGCTGAGCGGGGCGGCGCCGTCGGAGAGCCCCGAAAATACAATTCCCGTGGCGTTTGCGCTTGGGGTGACGAGGCTGCCGGAATTGAAAGTAAGGGTTCCGCTCGCATTGGCCGCCACGGGATTCGCAATCACGCTGCCGCTGGTCGCCGTCGCGCCGGAGATCGTGAGCAGGCCGCCATTGTTTGTCACCGTAATGCCGGTGATTCCCGCCGCGGCAATCGCATTGTTCAACGCCTGCACGTAGCCGGTACCGGCGTCACCTACCGTCTCGCCTGCGGTAACCGCCGGTGCATTCATCGTCGCCAATCCCCCGCCGGCGGTTACGCCCGAAATTGTCAGGTCGGTTCCGGGATCGACGGTTTCGCCGGCGCCGAATGTGAAGCCGACCTGCCCGGCTACGCTGGTGTCCGGCGCGAGCACGTCGGCCAGAGAAACCTGATACGCCCATTGGTCCGTGCTCTGTTTGGTATAGGTGACGGTCGCCTGATAGCTCTTGCCCAGCGAGTCGTAGACGGCCGTGGTTCCCAAGACGGAGTTCCCTGTAGGTGTTGCCGCACTCAGATTCTGGGTGATACTGAAGGCCGAGGTTGCCGATGGAGCGATAAGCGGGCCTTGGGCAAGATCGGCCATGGCCACGGCATTCGAGTTGTCCCCCGCGCCCTTGCCAGCGCCCGCGGCCGCGATCTGATTGGGATCTGTCATCACCACGCTCATTGCTGCGGCGCTGCCGGCCACTTGCGTTGGTTCTCTGAAGATATTCAGCGGACTGGTGGCTGTGCCGGTTGTTCCATCGAGATCCGTACCCGCGTTATTTTGCGCATTCACAGTTGTCGCGATTCCAAAGGCCAACTGATCCAGCGAACTGAGCACGGTGGGAATATCCTGGTCCCGGGCAGTCAGGTAGCCGCCCAGTTGCCCTCCGCCCGCAGCCAACTGAGACGTGATGTCCGCCCCGTTCATGAAGAAATCTGTTTGTCCATTTACGGTTGCTGTGGTCACCTGAAAGCTCTGGCCTTGAGAGACGAGCAACTGCCCCGAGGTGGTGGTCATTGAGAGCCCGTTGTTTTCGGTGGTCACTTGGTTGATGCCGATGAGCTGCGAAAGCTGGCTCAGATCTTGCTGTCGCTGGTCCTCCAGAGTGCCCGCATCGGCGTTGGGCGAGACGGATTGAATCTCCAGATTGAGCTGCGCAATGGCGCTAGTCAGCGAATTGACCTGGCTGGCGACGCCGGTAGCTTCCTGGTTCAGGGCCGCACCTTGGGCATTCAGGTTGTTCGCCGCATTGCGAATGCCGCCCGCCAAGGTCGCCGCGGCGGACAGCACCTGCTCACGCAATGCGTTGTTGGTGGGATTGGCTTCGAGCGAGGAAAAGGAATCGAAGAAACTGGTTATATCGCTTCCGATATCGCCGGCCGTCGAATTGGAGGTGCCCGAATCTGGCGTAAAGAGAGACTGAATGTTGTTGAGCGCGGTCAGACGAACACTCGATGCAGAAGCCAATTGTTGCTGCTGATCCAACCGCTCCTCGAGGACACGGTCACGCTGCGAGGTTGCGCCCGCCTCCGTCACTCCGTCGCCCATCAACACTCCATTGATCGAGATGGGCTGGTTCTCCTGCCAGTTGGGAGTCTCACGCGTGTAGCCGGTGGTATTGGCGTTGGCGACGTTGTTCGCTACAACACTCAGGGCCGCCTGATCGGCGTTGAGCGCGCCGGAGATGAGACTGAATGCGGAGTTAATTGTTCCCATGCCCGCTCTCCGAGTCTGCATAGCCCCGCGCCTGGCGCTCGCTGTACTCCAACCGGCCTGCGCGCAACTCCCGCAAGCGGTCCATCACCCGCAAATTGGCGCGCGTCGCCTCCAGCACTCTCGCGAAGACAGCCATATCCGCTGCCGCTTCACGGGCCTGACGCGCCAATTCCCTCTTCTCGTCCGTCTCCAGTGGGGAAACATCCCGGTTGAGCGCCTGGCACGAAAGCGCCAGCGCGGCCAGCCGCGGGGCATCTAACCGCGCCAGCGCCCGCGACGCCTCTGCCACCAGATCCTTCAATTCCGGGTATATCAGGCGCGTCTTCGCCTGCATCGCTCGCTTCCCTTTCCAGCCGGCCGCGCCTTGACGCCGCGCGGTCAGCGCCACCCGGTCCGCGCGGGAGGCTGCCCCGACTTGCCTCGGGCCGGAGTTTTCCAGCGATGGACATGGGAGGACCGACAGAGTCCAGCCTGCGTCTCAGCCCCGCTGCTGCCCTCCGCCGAGCATTGCATCGACGAGCTTTGAAGCCACCGCTGAGGCCGGCACATTGTAGGTTCCGGTCCCCAGCGCGACCTGAACGGAGGCCACCTTATCCATGCGCACACCATCCTGGACAGCCGTCTCGAGAACCTCGCTGGCCGCGCTGCTCAGCGTCGCCCGGTCGCTGCCCAGCGCGCTGCCCGTGTTCGCCGCTGCGGAGCCCTTGGCATGGCCGGCGGGCGCTTGGGCTGCATCCACCCCCAGCAGCGACCTCAGGCCATCCATACTGCTGCGAATATCCATAGAGTTTGCTCCTTGCCCGGTCTATCGGCTTCGCTGCTAATCACTCTAGTCATTCAGGCGTTCTCATCACGGTATTGCCGTGCAATTTTGTGGTTACCTTCCCAATTCCGTGTTGGGTGCCGGAGTGGGAGAGCCGGCGAAGAATCAAGTTTGCGATCCCAAAGCCGCCCCCCGCGCTGACCGCTTGGCCGAGAGCCTCAGAGGCAAATTCGGCCAACGCCCCGCCTGAGCCCGCGTCCAGATCGGCGTCGTCGCCTTCGCCGCCGGTTAGCGCATCGCCTTCCGTCATCGGTTTCAGCAGTTCCTTCATCATCATTCCCTCGAACTCGTGTGCGGCCCGAACCAACTTGGGCTGCGGCACCGTCTCATCCGGATGCGCAGGTGACTTGGCCGCGGCTGGTGCCACAATCGAAGCCATCACAACACCTCCAGATCGGCCTCCAGAGCGCCGGCCGCCTTCATCGCCTGCAGGATGGAGATCACGTCGCGCGCACCTGCTCCGGTACGTTGCAACTCCCTGACCAAATCCTCCACCGTCGCCCCTTCCTTGAGATTGATCTCATTCACCGGCTTGTCCTGGGCCTGGACGGCCGTCTGCCGCACCACCTGGGTCGTCCCAGCAGACAGCGGGTTGGGCTGCGAGACCTCGACGGTAGAGACCACATTCACCTCCAGCCCTCCATGCAAAATCGAAACCGGCCGCAAGCGCACCCTGCCTCCGATCACCACCGTCCCCGTGCGCTCGTCCACCACCACCCGGGCGCGCGGATAGACCTCGATCGGAACCGACTCCACCTTGTCCAGCAAGGCCGCGATATCCTCATGTGGCAGCACAGCAACCTCTACCAGGCGACTGTTGACGGCGTGCGCGCGGGCCGAGCCCATGATGCGATTGACGGCCGCCGCCATCCGTTCCGCCGTATGGAAGTCAGCATCGTTCAGAAGGACATGGATCACATGCATCTGGCTCAGACTGAAGGGCACCGCCTGCTCCACGATCGCTCCGTCGGGGATGCGCCCCGTGGTGGGATCGTTCATCTGCTGCCTGTTCCCTCCCGAGGCCACCACATAACCGCCCAGGACCAAAGACCCTTCGGCCTGGGCGAAGATCTGCCCGTCCGGGCCGTAGAGTGGCGTCATCAGCAGGATGCCGCCCTCGAGCGAGCGCGCATCCCCGGCCGAGGAGACGGTCACGTCAATCCTTTCTCCGGGCTGGCTGAAGGGCGGCAGCGTGGCGATCACGAAGACAGCGGCCATGTTCTTCACCTGCATGTTGTTGACGCTCATGGTGCCGGTCTGGGGCACAGTCACGCCCATCCGCTCCAGTGCCGAGACCAGAGTCTGCGCCGGAAAGACAGTCTGCTGGCTGTCGCCGGTGCCGCGCAGTCCCACCACCAGCCCGTAGCCGACTAACTGGTTGTCGCGAATCCCTTCGATGCTGGCCACATCCTTGATCCGCGCCAGTTGTCCCCCGTCCTGAGCGTGGTTCATGGCCACAGCCAACAGCGTCAGAATCAACATCGCCAACCGCCCGATCCACGCTCTGGATTGTCGTTGTAGTCCGTCCCGTTTTGCCACTCGCATCGCCTATCCCCAGCCCGCTCTCATTTCTGTTCTGATCCCCGATTCCCGACTTTCTAACCCTGGTTCCGTTTCCGCTACGGCCAGCCCCTGGGCCGGTTCTCTTCAAAACACCAGCAACCTCTGAAGAAAGCGCACCAGCGGGCTTTGCCGGTAGGTGGAGTCGTTCACGATCCCTTTGCCGGTGACCTCCAGCTCCAGGTCCGTCATGGCCGACGATTGCACTTGGTTCTGTGCGCTGACGTCCCAGGGCCGCACCAGCCCGCGCAGCGTGATCAGCTGCGTCTGCTGGGAGAAGGTCAACTGCCGGGTCGCCTGGACCACCAGCATCCCGTTGGGCAGCACATCGACCACCTCTGCGCCAAAGGTCGTCTGCAGGCTGGAGTCTGTCGTGCTCTGCCCTTGCGCCGTCAGTCCCGATGCGGCGTTGGCGCCCACCAGGTTCTGCATGCTGTTTGAGGCCTTGAGCGCGCCGAACAGCGCCGTCAGACCCGAGTTGGCGTTCGAAGCCCGGGCATCTTTCACCTGGCCTGCAGTCGAGGCTGTCAGGCTCTCGCTGACGACGATCATCACGACATCGTGGAGCCGATAGGCCTTCACATCGGTCCCCAGCCGCACCAGTTGGCCCTGCGGGCTCCAGAGCGAGCCGGGCGTCTTGACCTCCGCTGCGTGCTCGGCGCGCACCCTCTGGATGTAGTTCTCCAGCGACTGCTCGGGCGGGCTCATCTTGTGCGGTCCCAAAGACTTCTGCCGCTTCGCGGCCACCTGCTGCGGCAGGGCCGCGGCCACCGCCAGCGACAGGCAAAGGACCATCCCGCCACGCGAACGCATCCTCATGGCCGGTCACCAATCTGGCTGGCGAAGGCGGCCCGGCCCGGACCCAGCGCCACCGCCCGAACCACCTTGCCACCAATCTGCAGGCGCACCGCGAAGACCGAACCCGCCAGTGCCGGAGCCAGGGCGATCGCCTCCAGACGCGCCTCAACCAGAGGCGTGTTCTCCTCGACGATCACCCGTTCTCCGGCGCGAATCACGGGAAGCAGCGGCGTGCGCGCGGCCTGCGCTGTCGCCCTTGCCGATCCGGCGCCTCCACTCACCCCCGGCGCGGCCAGCACCATCCGTCCCGGTCCGCCCGGATGATCCGGATCCCGCTCGAGCAGCCATCGATTGCCGGTCCCCGGATCGTCGATCTCGCGAAAGATCTCCGCGCCCGGCCGGACCGTAGCCGTCATCGCCGGAGAGGGTGGAAGATGCGCGGCAGCGCGGCCATCCCCCTTGGCCTGGCCGGCGGCGAGCGTCGCCGGTAAAACCGCCAGCATGATCCACCCCGATCCCGCTCCCAGCCTTGCCATCCTTCCGTTCCCTTCCCGCCAGTTCTGCACTCAAAATCTCAAGATTATTGCGCCATGTTGTTGACTTCCGAATACATGGTGTCGGCGGCCTTCACCACCTTCGAGTTCGATTCATAAGCCCGCTGCGCCAGCACCATCTGCACAAACTCGGTGACTACGTCCACATTCGAGTTTTCGAGATACCCCTGCTGCAAGGTGCCCAACCCCTCGGTCCCGCCCGGGTTATCGAGCACCGGATCGCCGGAGGTGAGCGTGGCCTGGAGCAGGTTGTTGCCCATGCTTTCCAGACCCCCCGGATTGGGGAAGGTAGCCAGTTGAATCTGCCCCAACTGCGAGGGGTTCTGCTGGCCGGGCAGGGTCGCGTTCACCACCCCATACTGGGTGATGGTGACCGACGTGGCGTTGGGAGGAATCGTGATGGTCGGGATCAGCGGATTGCCGTCCGTGGTCACGATGGTGCCCTGGTTGTTCAGGTGAAACTGGCCGGCCCGGGTATAGGCGATGGTGCCGTCGGGCATCTGCACCTGAAAGAACCCTGCGCCTTCGATGGCCAGATCCAGGGGATTGTCGGTCTCGTTCAGCGAGCCCTGGGTATTGATGACCTCGGTGGCCGCCGACTTGGTTCCCAGGCCGATCTGCAGTCCGGCCGAGACCGTGTTCTGGCTCTCGGCCGCTCCTGGGGTGATCAGGTTCTGGTAGACCATGTCCTGGAACTGCAAGCGCAACTGGCGGAAGCCCGTGGTCGATGAGTTGGCCAGATTGTTGGCGATGGTGTCCAGGTTCAACTGCTGCGCGCTCATGCCGCTGGCTGCGGTGTACAAGGCTCGAATCATGATGGCTCCTTCAAGTGCAGTTCAAAGTTCGTAGTTCATACTTCGCAGTTTTCGTGGTGCTTCAGAACTGGCGCTTATCAACGCATGCACCTCCCAGTCCGCTGTGAACTGCGTACTCAGAACTGGCTTTTCACACCTTGGGCAGATCCTCCGCCGCGAATTTGTTCAAGTCGGTGTGGAACAGGGTCACCGCCTTCTGCATCATCTCCGCCTGGCGCTGCATGACGATCAGGTCCAGGGAACCCGTGATCACGTCCTGGTTGGCGGTCTCCAGAGCGCCCTGATGGATGGAAGCACCCTTTGCGATCGCCGCCTTCGCTCCTGGCGGCGCGACGTAGCGGTTGGCTCCCTCGGGGGTCAACTGGATGCCGGGAGGAAAGGTGAA
>JAKABE010000087.1 GCA_021801945.1 Acidobacteriota bacterium | reverse complement strand
GCGCTCGGGGCGCGTGATTGCTGTTGCAACGGAAGGCGATACGAACATCGGCGGCCTGGTCGAGCACGTCATCCATATCCCCCCCGCGCCCGAGTTACTGGCGCCGATCATCGAGATCGTCCCGTTACAACTGCTGGCGTATTACATCGCCGTCCGTCGCGGTTGCGACGTCGATCAGCCGCGGAACCTGGCCAAGTCTGTCACCGTGGAGTAGCTTGGACCGGAAAGGCTTGTCCCCCGCGTGGCCCATTCGAAATTTTCATTGACTTCCAGCCATCTCGTTGACGGCCAACGATTGCGTTAACTTTCGGGCCACCATTGCCAGCCGGCTACGGAGACGACCTGTACCGGCGGATGCTTTCGAAGGATCCGTCAGGGCAATCCACTGGTTTTCTCTTCATGTCGGTGCGAGACCGATCGGGGTCCGGTGTATTTTAGCCACCCTTCAGCCCAACACACGGCAATTTCCCGCCAATGAGCCAGTTCATCGCACAACCTGCCGCCCCAATTTTCCTCATGCGGCCGGGATTTCAACCGGATTGGAGGTAATCGCGGAAGGAGGTCGGCAGCTAAAATCATGCTAGCCATGCCCGAGTTCACCCACCTCCATCTGCACACCGAATACTCGCTACTCGACGGCGCTTGCGACGTTTACAAGCTGGCCGACCGCGTGGCCAAAATGGGCCAGAAAGCCGTGGCCATGACCGACCACGGCAACATCTACGGGGCGGTGCATTTTTTCGAAGCGGCCAAGACGAGCGGCATCAAGCCGATCCTGGGCTGCGAACTGTATGTGTGCAAGTCCGAAGACCATCGCGGAGACGTGACATGGCGTCCCGGGGACTCCGGCCCGGCGGGCAAGGAGCGGGAGAGCGAGTACAACCATCTGCTGGTTCTGGCCGAGAACGAAGAGGGCTATCGCAATCTGGTTCGCCTGACCTCAGAAGCATCGTTGCACGGGTTCTATCGCAAGCCGCGGGTGAGCAAGAAATTTCTTGCCGAAAACTCCAAAGGGCTCATTGGCTTCTCAGGCTGCCTGAGCGGCGAATTGTGCGAAGCGCTCATGGGGGGGCAGTATGCCCGTGCCACGGAGGTGGCGCAGCAGTATCAGGACATCTTCGGCAAGGGGAATTTCTACCTTGAGATCCAGGACCAAGGGCTGGAACAGGAGCGCCGCATCCACGCCGACCTCTTCCGGCTGGAAAAGGAGCTGGGTATTCCGCTGGTCGCCACCAACGATTCGCACTACCTGTGCGGCGAGGACTCGCACGCGCACGACGTGATGCTGTGCGTGCAGACCGGCGCGAAGGTGCGCGATGCGGAGCGTTTCAAGTTCGACTCCGATCAGTTTTTCGTGAAGGACGCGGAAGAAATGGCGCGGGTGTTTCCGGACTCTCCTTCGGTGCTGGAGCGGACGATGGAGATTGCCGAGCGCTGCCATCTGAAGCTCAGCAAGGTGGAGAATCCCTTTCCGGAATTTGCGGTGCCGGCGGGGCACACCATCGACAGCTACTTTGAAGAGGTGTGCCGCGAGGGTTTGAAGAAACGGCTGGAAACGGCGGTGCGGCAACTGGAACTGCGCGGGGTGTTGCGGACGCCGGCTTCCGGATACGAGTCGCGGCTGGATTACGAGATCGGAATCATCAAGCAGATGAAGTACTCGGGGTACTTCCTCATCGTCTGGGATTTCATCAAGTACGCGCGCGACCACGGCATTCCAGTTGGCCCAGGCCGCGGTTCGGCCACCGGTTCGCTCGTGGCATATGCCATGGAGATTACCAATATCGATCCCATGCAGAACGTGCTGCTGTTCGAGCGCTTTCTCAACCCCGAGCGCGTCACCATGCCCGATATCGACGTGGACTTCTGCATGAACCGCCGCGGCGAGGTCATCGACTACGTGACCCGGAAGTACGGGCGTGAGCAGGTGGCGCAGATCATCACTTTTAATACCATGGCAGCCAAGGCGTCGATCAAGGATTGCGGCCGCGCGCTCGATATGCCCTACGGCGATGTGGATCGCATTGCCAAGCTGGTCCCGGCCACGGTGGGCATGACGCTCGACCGGGCTCTGGAGGACGTACCCGATTTGCGCAAGCTCTACGACACGGACAACCAGGTCCGCGAATTGATCGATACCGCCAAGAAGCTCGAAGGCCTGGTGCGAGGGTCGGGGGTCCATGCTTCGGCGGTCGTCATTGCGCCCCGGCCGCTCACCGAGCTGGTGCCGCTGAACAAAACCAAGAACGACGAAATCGTGACCGCCTACGACATGAAGTCCGTCGAGAAGATGGGCCTGCTCAAGATGGACTTCCTGGGTCTGGCGACGCTGACCGTGATCACCGACTGCCTGAAGTTGATCGAGCAGACACGCGGAGAAAAGCTGGACATTGAGATGGTTCCGCTTGACGATCCGGAAACCTTCAAGCGCGTATTTCACACCGCGCTGACCTCCGGGGTCTTCCAGTTTGAATCCAGCGGAATGCGCGATATTTTGCGGCGATACAAGCCAGATACAGTCGAGGAACTCACGGCTTTGAACGCACTGTACCGCCCCGGGCCGATGGACATGATCGACGACTTCATCGAGCGCAAATGGGGACGGCGGAGTGTGGAGTTTCTGCTCCCGGAGCTCGAGGGAATTCTCAAGGATTCGCTGGGCGTAATCGTCTACCAGGAACAGGTGATGCGGATCGCGAATGTGCTGGCGAGCTATTCGCTGGGCGAGGCGGACCTGTTGCGGCGGGCCATGGGGAAGAAGGATCCCGAGGCGATGGCCAAGCAGCGGGACCGCTTCATGGACGGCGCCGCGAAACTGGGACATCCCAAGGCGCCGGTGGGCGAGATCTTCGACCAGATGGCAAAGTTTTCCGGATACGGGTTCAACAAATCGCATTCCGCTGCCTACGCACTGGTGGCCTACCAAACGGCGTATCTCAAGACGCATTACCCGGTGGAATTCATGGCGGCGCTGCTCACGTCGGAAACCTCCAAGCCGGATTCTGTGGTGAAGTACATTGGCGAGTGCCGCGAAATGGGCATCGACGTAGAGCCACCGGATGTGCAGGTCTCGGGCGCGCAGTTTACCCCGCACGGAGCGAGCATCCGCTTCGGACTGGCGGCGGTGAAGAACGTGGGCGGCAACGCCATTGAGTCGATTCGGAAAGCGCGCGCGGAGGTGGGAGGCCACTTTAAGGATTTCTGGCAATTCTGCGAGAAAGTCGATCTGCGCGTGATGAACAAGCGCGTCATCGAGTCGCTTATCAAGGCGGGTGCACTGGACACGATGGGTAAACGCGGGCCGCTGTTTGCTGCTGTCGATAAGGCGATCGAGCGGGCACAGAAGGCGCAGCGCGACGCGGCCCAGGGGCAGTCAGGGCTGTTTGGGTTATTCGACGAGGGGCCGGCGCCAGGCCGGAACGGCGACGAGTTGCCGCGGGTGCCCAACTGGGAAGAAGGCGAGCGGCTGGCCAATGAAAAAGAGGTACTGGGCTTTTTCGTTTCCGGCCATCCGATGGACAAGTATGCAGAAAAGCTGCGTAACTTGCCGGGTGTGATCTCGGTGGCGGAAGCGCTGGAGCGAAAGCCGCCGGAGCGGCGCTGGGGATCGAAGGACGATCCAGCCGATGAATTCCAGGTGGCAGGCATGATTCACGGACTGCGCGTACAAAAGAGTAAGCGCGATCAGAAGCAGTACGCGCAGGCTTCGCTTGAGGACGCGACCGGAAAAATCGACCTGATCTGTTTTGCGCGCGATTATGAACGGTTGCAGGGGCAGTTGAAGATCGAGGCGCCGGTGCTGATGCGCGGAATGCTGCTGGGCGAAGAAGACTCCGCTCCCAAGCTGTCGGTGAGCTCGATCCAGGCGCTGGAGGACGTGCAGGTGAAGCTGCCGGCGGGCATCCGCATCCGCATCAATCTGGACCGCGCCACCGAGGAACTGTTTGCCAGCCTGAAGCGCGCGGCCGAGGCTGCGCCGGGGCCCGGCAAGATCATGCTGCACCTTGAAAAGAAGAATGAATACGCGGTGATTCTCGAGCCCGAGGGGATGAGCGTGGCCGCGGATCGAGCATGGATGGAGCGGGTCGAGGAGCTGTTGGGGAAAGGCGCCGTCCAGACGATTGCCTAAGTCCACTTCGCGCAGTCCGCATCCAGATGCGCGCGTCAGAAGCGGTAGCCCGGTCGCAGGGAGCACTGATACACGGTTGAGTTGCTGCCCTTGGTGGTGCGCGAGTCGCAGATGGCCCAGTCGAGATAAATGTCCGGGCCAAGCGGAAAAACCATGGGCGTGCCGTCGATCTCGGCTTCGATGCTGACGCCTTCCTGGCTGGCGGGAAGCGTGAAGTTGAGGCTGCGGTCGAAGACCACGGGGTACGACTCGTTCACGCGCGAATCGATGCTGGTGTGGAAGACCTCGGCTTCCAGGAGGAACGTGGCGGTATCAGACCAGTCCAGTGCGGTGGCTACGATGGTGCGTCCGCCATGCTGGAATCCCCGGGTATCGATGCGCGTGAAGGGGCAGGGACCAGCGATGCAGGAGGCACGGACATCGCGGAACTCGTTGCCTGTACCGGCATCCAGCTTCACGGTCGCCGTGGCTGCCTTCCAGGTGCCATCTGGCGAACACGGGCCCTGGTGGTGGCAGGCAACGTTGCCTTGATTTACTACCTGAAACGTCCTAGCAGCACTGCCGACATTCTCTTCCTGAGGGAAATTCTCGGTGTAACGGACGCGGATATTGGACACCACCTTGGCGGGAGCGCCCGAGGCCGTATTCTCCTGAATCTCGGTGGGCTTCATCGCTACCACGATCAGGCGCCGCGTGGTCGAGTGAAACTCCATCCGCAAGTCTATGTCCTGGGTGTGATAGCCGGGGTGATGGACGGAGAGAGCGATCGTTTCCCCCGGCCAGATGACATCGGGGAAGTGGATACGGAAGTAGCCCGAAGCGTCGGAATGCGCGGTGGCGGAGACCGTCCCGTGGGAAGCGACAACGATGGCGTCGTTGAGCGGAACTTCCTTATACGCGTCCTTGTCGCTTCGAATCACCGCCCCCTGGAGGACGGTGAAACGAGGACGCCATCTTCGCAGATGCAGCACGACGGCGGCCATGGCGGCGCCAGCCGCGAGGACGACCAGGATCCAGATGGCAGTTCTTTTGTGGCTCACAGCAACTCTTCTGTGCCTGTTCCCAGTGTAATTGGACGCGCGCGGGAGTGGAATTGCTGCTCCGGATGCGACCTGCGGAGTCCTCACTGCATCTAATCAGGAGATCCTGCTTCCGAAAAGACGAGACAAGAGTCAGTCCAAGAGGTGGGCCGAATCCAGGCGATGAACCGGCCGCGACGCGAATTGAGAAGAGTGGATCCTGAACATAACGGAATCTCCCGGAGAACGCTGCTTCGGGGGATGGCGGGTTTGTCGCTGGGGCCGCAGTTCCGCCGATCTGGGCTGCTGAGCGGACTCTCGTTGCCGTTTGCGCAGAACGCCTCCGCCGAGGGACCGCAGCCCGCAGTCCTGCCTGCACCGACGGTTCTCACCGCGCAAGACGAGGACTTCCTCAACGGACTGGAGCAGGCCTCATTTCAGTTCTTTTGGGAACAGACCAATCCCGAGACGGGTTTGATCAAGGACCGATGCAACGCACGTACCACCGATACCAGCATCGTTGGCAGTATCGCTTCCACCGGCTTCGGCCTTACCGCGATCTGCATCGCGCATCAGCGAGGCTTTGTTTCTCATCCCGATGCCCGCCTGCGCATTGTCCGGACGCTCTCGTTCTTGTGGCACAAGCTGCCTACGCATCGCGGATTCTTCTTCCATTTCACCAACATCAATACCGGGGAGCGGGTTTGGGATTCTGAAGTTTCTTCGGTAGACACGGCGATTCTGCTGTGCGGGGTTTTGACCTGCAAGCAGCACTTCAGCCACGATCCGGAGATTGTGGAGCTGGCGCACGCAATCTTCGACCGCGTTGACTGGAGCTGGCTCTCGGAAGACACCTCGCTGCTCTCGCACGGTTGGACCCCGGAATACGGATTTATCCCTTCGCGTTGGGATTTCTACAGCGAGTTGATGATGATGTACCTGCTGGGCATGGGGTCGGCCTCGCATCCGCTGAACAGCGATGCGTGGTTCGCCTGGAAGCGCACTTTCTTCGACTACGACGGCCTGCAATACATCGGCTCCTATGCTCCGCTGTTTGTTCACCAGTACTCTCAGGCATGGTTCGATTTCCGCAACAAACGGGATCGCTTCGCCGATTATTTTCGGAATTCGACCATTGCCACGGATGCACATCAACTGTTCTGTCTTTCGCTGAACGCGAAGTTTCCGGATTACAGCAATGCATTGTGGGGAATTACGGCTTCCGATTCCGTGCAAGGTTACGTTGTGTGGGGGGGGCCGCCCGCCATGGGACCGATCGACGGAACCATTGTTCCCTGTGCAGCCGGGGGATCCATCCCCTTTCTGCCGGCGGCCACCATGCGGGTTCTGCACACAATCCACGATCACTACCCCAAAGCCTGGTGCCGCTACGGGTTTGTGGACGCATTCAACCCGCTGACCGACTGGTACGATACGGACGTGATTGGGATCGATGTCGGGATCACCATGATCATGGCGGAGAATGCGCGCACCGGGTTTGTGTGGGAGACGTTCATGAAGAACCCCGAGGCGCAGCGCGGCATGCAGATTGCCGGTTTCAAGGCGTATACGCCGCCGAGCCCGACGCCGACGAATGCGACCATGACGGGCTCAAAATGAGTTTTGCTGTCGATGGGCGGACCGGGACGGCGCAGGCGCGGGTCCTGCGACCTCTCACCCGAAACTTGCACATTGCAATCTCCTCAGGATGGGACCCAACTTCGCGCGCTGCCGATCCACATTTTGGAATCTCCATTCGAGCCGATCGGGAGATGGTCGCGGCATCTCCAGCAGAATCAAGCAAAAACAACACCCGGCCTGCGGCGCGCATCGCATTAGCTGGAGAACGACGAAACCGCAGTTGGGCGGAAGCGCCGGGATGAGTTGCGGGTGTGCGAGGAGGCAGATCGCCGGGGAGATGTTGGTCGTTTTCTTGACGAATGCAGGTCGAGCCCGATAAGTTGGTTTCGGGAACAACCCTGCACTGAATACAAGTAAGCGGATGCGTGCCATGAGCAGAACCGCTTCGTTCTGCATCCCAGGATGTGTGCACCGGGCTGCGAATCGACCCAAGCCATTTCTCGTGCGATTGCCGTAACTCCTTGGTTTGTCACCCGCTGTACCTGCGCGTTTGAACTCCAGTTCCGCATGGGTTGCGCCAAAGGAGTTATGTTTTCAGGTACGCAAAACGAACCCCGGCCGGTGGAAGTTCCCGAGCAGACGGCGCCTGGCGGCCAGAGCGACGGTGCGTGGTCGGATCGGCTGCGCGCGCTCAAGAATGTTCCTCCCGTGCTCCATTTCGTATGGGAGTCGGGGCCCTCGGTTGTTTTCTGGAACATTGCCCTCCGCGTTCTGACTGCATTTCTTCCTGTTGGCATCGGGATCATCGGCCGTTACATTATTGACGGCGTGAACCGTATCCGCTTTCATCAGCCGCTGCCGGGTTACTTCTGGTGGCTGGTGCTGGGGGAGATGATTCTGGCCATTCTCATGGGGATTCTTTCCCGCGCCGTGGACTACTTCGACAACCTGCTGGCCGATCGCTACACGCATCATGTGAGTGTGGAGGTGATGCGCAAAGCCGCGGCGCTCGATGTAACGGTATACGAAGACCCGGTCTTCTACGACCGGCTGGAGCGGGCGCGAGTACAGGCCACCGATCGGCTGGCGATGATCCAGCAGATGGGACGGCTGATCCAGCAGTCGGTTACGGCGCTCGCGTTCTCGGCGGTACTGATCAAATACTCGCCGTTGCTGCTGTTCCTGCTGATAGGCGGTGTGGTGCCGGCGTTCCTGGGCGAGAGCCATTTCGCGTTCCTCACCTATGCGAAGAACTTCCGCCAGACACCGCTGCGGCGCAAGATGGATTACCTGCGCCAGGTGGGCGGCAGCAAGGAAGCATCCAAAGAACTGCGGCTGTTCAACCTGAGCGATTACCTCACCGGCAGGTTCGAGAAGATTTCCTACCAGATTTACGAGGAGAATGTGGCGCTGAACCGTCGGCGCCTGTTCTGGGGCGGCCTGCTCGCGATCCTTGGCCAACTCGGTTACTACTCCGCGTACGTGCTGAGCATCTATCGCACCATCGAGGGACGCTACACGATCGGTGACCTGACGCTGATTACCACGGCCATTATGCAGGCCATGAGCAATATTCAGCAGGCATTTTCCACCGCCTCGGGCGTTGCGGACCAGGCGCTCTTCCTCACCGACCTGCTGGCGTTCTTTGAAATGAAGCCGCGTGTGGAATCGAAGGCAAACGGCCGCCAGGCGCCGCGTCCGATAGAGCGCGGTTTCGAGTTTCGAAACGTGTCGTTCGTGTACCCGGGGACCAATCGCAGGATCCTCAGCGATTTCAATTTCACGCTCACGCCGGGAGAGCGCGTGGCGCTGATCGGAGAGAACGGACAGGGGAAGACCACCATCGTCAAGTTGATCACGCGTCTCTACGATCCCACGGAAGGAGAGATCCTGCTCGACGGCGTGGATCTGCGGGAGTACGACCTGGCCGGCCTGCACGCCGAGATCGGCGTGATTTTTCAAGACTTCATGCGCTACGAGATGACGGCGCGCGAGAATATCGCCATCGGCCGCATCGAGGTCCCGCACACGCAGGAAGAGATCGAGTACGCGGCCGAAAAGAGCCTGGCCAGCGACGTGATTGCCAAGCTGGCCGGCGGATACGACCAGATGCTGGGACGCCGCTTCGAGAGCGGTGTGGATCTTTCCGGCGGAGAATGGCAGAAGCTGGCGCTCGCGCGCGCCTATCTGCGCGATGCGCAGCTTCTCATTCTTGACGAACCCACGGCTTCTCTGGATGCGCGCAGCGAGTATGAGGTCTTTGAGCGTTTTGCCGAGTTGACCTACGGCAAGATGGCGCTGTTGATCTCGCATCGGTTTTCCACGGTGCGCATGGCCGACCGCATCGTAGTTCTGGAGGGTGGGCGGTTGGTGGAAGAAGGCAATCACAGCCAATTGATGGCGCTGGGGGGACGGTATTCGGCCATGTTCGAGATGCAGGCGGCCAATTACCGGTGAGAAAAAATGATCGAGGCGGTACAAAAATCGGAGCCGCACCAGTCGACTGAGCGGGAACCTTCGCTTCGGATGCAAGACGCAGCGGTTGCCACGGCCAGATGGGACGTGGTGACGCGGCCCAAAACAGCAAGCGCATTTCCCGCGCGCGTGCGCGCCGCTCATCGCGAGTTGCTGGACCTGGAGGCCAAGCTGGCGCGCCAGTCGTTGCCGGAGATGAGCGACGATCCGCAGCGGACGGCATATCGTTCGGTGCTTCTGGAACTGAGGACAAGTCATCGGCTGTTGCGCTCCGCGCTGGGTGCGGTTTCGGACCGGCCGCGCGAGATCGCCCGGCTGCCGCGGGTTCTGCATGCCGGCAAGCCTGAGGAGCCGCGCGTCGCGGCGCTCGCCCAGGCGTATCTGAGTGCGATGGAAGGTGCGTTTTCAGGGCCATTGTTCAGCAGCTTTATCAGTGCCGCGCAGGTGCATGAACCGCTCAACGTGGAAGAGCTTTGGGACCTGAGCTCGTTTCTGCGTTTCGTTCTGCTCGAATGGGTGATGCGAGAATCGCTGGATTTGCTGAGCGGCCAGGGCGAGACCCTCCCGAACGTGGTCTTGACTCACATCAATAGCCTGCGCACCATCACGAATACCGACTGGGAATACCTGATCGAACCTCTGATCGTCCTGGACGCGGTGTTGCGACAGGATCCCGCCGAAACCTACACGGGCATGGATTTCGAGACCCGGCAGTTGTACCGTAAGCGGATTGCGTTGGTGGCGCGGCGGTCCGATTGCACGGAGATGCAGGTGGCCCAGGTGGCTTTGCAACTCTCCCGGGATAGCGCCGCCTCGTCCTCGCCGGGTGATCCGCGTCTGCAGCGACGGCGGATTCACGTCGGCTATTACCTCATCGACAAGGGTTTTCCGCTGCTGGCGCAGCGGGTTGGTTTTCACCCTGCCCTTGGCTTCAGGGCACGCGCGTTTGTGCACACCCACGCAGACGATTTCTTC
>JAKABE010000086.1 GCA_021801945.1 Acidobacteriota bacterium | reverse complement strand
CGGCACAAAGCCCACTACTTGGTCCGCTACTTTGCCGCCCTTGAAAAATAAAAGCGTTGGGATGCCTCGAATGTTGTAGCGCGAAGGAGTGGCGCCATTTTGGTCCACGTTCACTTTGGCTACTTTTAGCTTCCCTGCATAATTAGTGGCGATACCCTCTACTACCGGCGCAATCGCCTTGCACGGACCGCACCAGACGGCCCAGAAATCCACCAGGACCGGCTGCTCGCTTTGCAGCACTTCCTGATCGAAGTTGGCATCGTTCACTTCCAAAATTCCTGATCCAGCCATGATCCTCCTTGCGGACCCGCACGCTTCAAGTGTACAGGAAACCGTCTCCTTTATGATGCGCGACTGGAGTGCAAAGTCGCATACGGCATCGGCTGTTTGATGGCTGGTGCGGAATGAAGGGCGCGCCCGCTTCGAAGAGATTTTTCGGTCTGACATCCGGGAGTGGGATGGGCGATCAAGAGATAAATAGAAGCGCCCGGATCCGTGCAGGACCACGGGCGCTAGAGCAGCCCTCCCCCAGAACTGCTCACGCAGCGAATGTAGGATCTCTGCTCTCGAATAGCAAGCAAACTTCGGTAATAAAATGGTAATCAAAAATCCGGTGATTATCCAGAAAATCAATAGATTCGACGCAGCGATAACCTATTGATAAACCTGTCTTTTCGGAAATGGTTGGCAGGCCTGCGGCGATGGAACAAATTGTGGAATCTATTCCCCATGTCGCGCGTCGATGACGGCGCACGTTCCTCCGGCGAATCGGCAACACGCTTCCGGGCCACGGCAGCGAAGGTTATTGAGAGATGAAAATGCCGAACTAGGACGCAAGATGCGCAAGTCGGCGATGGAGATCGGCTTTTGAGAGGGACGCTTGGAGTAGATCGAGGCCGGGCGGTCGGCAGTCTACTGCGGGGCCGGGAACCAGGCTGGGGAACAGTTGATCGCCGGTGGAGGGCTTTCGATTGGCCGGCCAACGAGCCCGAACAGGACATGGATCTCTCAACCTTGCTGAAGCTGACAGCGATGCAGCCTAGCCATGTTCATTGCTGCGAGCGCCTCGCTCTCAGGAGTCCGATCGGCCGGGGAGGGGAGGGAAATATCTAGTTCCCAGGCGGTTGGTCACGCAACAGCAGGATAAGGCCATGCGCCTCGCCAAAAACGCTTCCCGCCACAGCTTTTGTGACGAAAGTCGCTGTGACTGAAAGGGCATTTCCAGTATCCTCATCGTATATGGCGCGCGAGAGGGGGAAGTAGAACTACGTTGCGCGCCGGACCCTGAGTGACAGCCATGCACACTCTTGCGAAGGCGGACCCGGCGAAAGCAAGAAACGGACCCGAAGCCTATCTTCCCCGCGAGCACGGGGCGACAGCGATGCTTCTCACCCCGATTTTCAGTGTCGCCATATTGGCCCGGACCTGGCATTGGAGCGAGCTTGCGGTTCCGGCGGCGGCCTTTGCAGCCCTCTCCGCAAAGGATCCCGCTGTCCTGCTGATTCGGAAGCGATTTGTGTGGAAGCGCAGAAGTGCCGATTCGTCCGCGGCCTTTCACTGGCTTGTGGGTTGGAGTGTTGTGCTGATGGCGAGCGTGGCAATTCTGTTCGCAACCTGGCCGCTCAAGGCTTTTGGGGCCGTGGCCGTCGGCGTTGCCACATTTGGCTGCATTACCATGATCGTCAATCTCAAGAATCGCCAGCGCTCGACACTTTTCCAGCTTGCAAGCGCCGCAGCCTTGACGTCGACATCTCTGGCGGCATGCATATCTGCGAAGGGCTCTATCGCGCCTTGGTGCTGGTGGTTTTGGGCTTTAACCGCGATGCAGGCAGGCGCGGGAATCCTGGTGGTTCATGCCAGGCTCGATGCCCGGATTGCCCTTCGAAATGCCTCGGCCGCGAGCCGGCAGTTTCGCTACGCTGCCCAGACTGCTGCGGGACTGCTCCTGTGTGCGGCGGTTACGGCAACGATCCTCAGGCGGCCATGGATCGCCCTGGCTCTCGCATTGGCCGCCGTAGGCTACGCCTATGACCTGATGAGGCAGAAGAATCCCGCTTCCCTCCAGATGCCGCTTAAGACTGCCGGACAGCAGGCGCTCATGCTCTCCACCCTGTATTCCGCGCTGTTGATCGCTGGTCTTTGGTAAGGAGATAGCGAATATTGACGTTTCCTGGTCAGAGCCTATCGTGCGCTCGACCCGACGCGCAGGTGCTTCATCCGGCTCGCCGCATCCGCCTCGGCAATCGATGGAGCGGGATCGAAGCAGGCTAGCGGCCGGAGCGGCTCTTGTCAAAGCCTCGCCGTCCTGTTCTCAATCTCACCGCCGCTATCCGCCTACGAGTATCATTATTCCTGCGGAACTGTGCGCGAACGGGTTCTGTATTCAGTAGGATTGGACCAGGAAAAGTGAGCTGGGCGCTGCCGAGGGTGGCCGGTGAAGGGAGATCTTATTGGTTGAAGGTCCTGGTGGTTATCAGCAGCGCAGTGGAGGCGCGTTCGAAGAAAGAAGTCTTCGCGTTCCTTACCGAATGTGGTTCCTCTCCCTGCTGATTTGCACGCTAGCCATAGTGGTCTCGTTCGTGTACCTTGACGTGCCAATCGCCCATTATGTCTATGGGCTTTGGGCGTCGGCAGAACGCTTGGCGAAGGGACTTACCAGTGCCGTTCTTCTGGGCGTCGAAGCGGTCGTTGCACTCACGCTGGTTATCCTTCGCATCAGGCGCGGACATCTATCGTCTCTTCGTGAGACGACCGTGCTCGCATGTCTCACCTCTATCTGCGCCTACGCAATTAACAGCGGTACGCTCAAGTATTTCTTTGGGGTGCCGAGTCCGGCGGCCGTGATGCACGGCGCCCGCCATGCCTTCAATCTCCTCAGCGGCTCTTCCAACAGCAGTTTCCCCTCGGGGCACATGGTTCTGGCCGGAGCTTTCGCCGGTGTTTTCATGCGGCTCTATCGAGCCAGTCTCCTGCTGTTCTCCGCACTACTGCTTATTGCCGCATTGCTGCTAATTGCCGGTGACTGGCATTTCGTCAGCGATGTCATCGCGGGAACGTTTGTCGGCGTCTCGGCTGGTTTACTGGCCGGCGAGGTCTGGCTCGCTCATGTCAAATAGCGCATGACACTACAGGCCGTCCGTCGCTTGACGGCAATCATTGAGCCGGATTTGTTCTCCCCGTCGGCACGGTGCAAGATTGCCATGAGTATCTGGCAAGAGTTGCGCTTAGACGCTACGTCCTGGATGAATGCCGGTCTGCCGTGGAAATCTTTCCCAATGGAGAGCGTCCCAAGCCTCTAAGTGCAGTGCGTCGCGGATCTCGGCGGTTATGATTCCTGCTTGCGCCGCGCCTGCACAGGCGGCGATAAGCGGTACCTCCAGGCGTGAGCCTGGGGATGCAGGTGTGATCCTTAGATCCAGCCCCCGCAAGGGGGTGTGTAAGAGACGGATTTTAGCCCTCCTGCAATGCCTGACGATAATCGGCATTTTGAAGGACGCTCCGGACTGGAATCGCTCTTGAATCATTCCCTGCGGCGTAAGATTTCTGCGCGGCGCTCAAGAGCTGTTCGTCGCCAGAGTCAGGAAGGCCTCTCTGATTCACCCTGGCTGAAATCCTCTGCCGATTTTTTACAGGCGATAGCGTAAGAGGCGTTGCCGCTCTCAGACTTCCACCGGCAGCTCAGCCGAGAGAATATTCATCGGCGTAAGCCCGCGCTGGCGCAGGGCGCGCAGGCTGAGCGCGTCGTGGCGCTTGGCCAGGCGTCGGCCGTTGTGGTCCACTACTAGGCGGCAGTGGTACCACGAGGGATCGTTGTAGCCGAGGGCGCGATTCAGCAGAATCTGGCGCGCGGTGGATTTGAGCAAGTCGGCGCCACGCACCACTTCGGTAATCCCCATGGCTGCATCATCCACCACGCAGGCAAGCTGGTAGCTGGGCCCGCCACTACCCCAGGGACGAAGACCTGTGCGTGCGAACCCCAGATTGCCTTCGCGCCGCCACACCACAAAGTCTCCGAAATCCACGCCGGCGATGAAGCGCTGCGGACCCAGGTTCCGGTCCACAAACTCCACCACCTCGCCATCCGGCACACGGAACCGCCAGTTGCTCCCGGCCGGCGATTCCAACTCGCCTGAAGTGGGTCCGGGCAGTTGCGGAACAGGGCCCTGCAGGTGGCGGCAGGTGCCCGGGTAGACGGGCTCGTCATCCATGGCGTCGAGTTTGCCGCCTCCCTGGGCCGATTGCACGCGTTCATGCGGCGCGCCCACCGCGCCTTCCAGGTCCTTGCGTGAACAGCGGCAAGGAAAGAGATAGCCTCGGCGGAGCAGCTTGCGCCAGGCAGCCAGGTACAGGTCGCGGCGCTTGCTTTGCACGTAGGGCGCACACGGCCCTCCACGGTCCGGACCCTCCTGCCAGCGGATGCCCAGCCAGCGCAGGTCTTCGAGCGCCGCATCGGCGTAGGTCTGCTTGCTGCGTTCCGGGTCGAGGTCCTCCATGCGCATCACCAGTGCGCCGCCCGCCTCGCGGGCCCGCTGCCATGCCGTCCAGAAGGTACGCGCGTGGCCCACGTGCAGATAGCCGGTGGGCGAAGGCGCAAGTCGCCCGCGGTAACTCGAGGTCGGCGTTGGAGCTAAACTGGCCATTCTGGCTTCAGTGTAGACAGGAGTTCGGCAGCGGGATATGGTCAGCTTGATTCCGTGAACATCTTGATTCCTGTTCGCACGCCGCCGGGATTGGCACCGCCAGTGCAGCTGGCCGAGAGGCCGGCGCTTTTCCAGGAGCGAATTTTTCAATCAGTTCTTCGTCGTGCCGAAAGAGCCTGGGAAGGAATGTCGAGGGATCTTCTTTCGCCTCTCTTGGCGGGCCGTCCCGCACCTTTTTCGCTGCCTGTCGAGCCCCTTTGCTTCAGTGTGCTTCATCACCACGGTTAAAACCGCGCCTTTTCGCGCGTCGGTTTGCGCCACAAGCGGTTCAAGGTGGCCCACCGCTGGATCACCGCTGTGCTCCCCAATGCGAAGTCGCTTGGTTATACAATGGCCGTTATGAACACAACGGGTTGTGGCACTGCGATCGTTACGCCCTTCCGGGCGGATGGAGCGATCGATGAGCCGGCGCTGCGGGCGCTGGTGAACTGGCAGATCGCATCGGGAATCGATTTCCTGGTGGCCTGTGGATCGACGGGCGAGGCGGCCACCCTGGACGAAGAAGAGTGGCTGCGTGCCGTGCGGATCGTGATCGAGACGGCCGCGGGACGGGTGCCGGTGTGGGCAGGCTGCACGCACAACTCAACCCGCGTGCTCCTGCGGCTAGCCGCGCAACTCAAGCGCATTCCCGGCGTGGATGCCGTGCTCTCCGCCAATCCGTACTACAACAAGCCGACCCAGGAGGGCCAGTTCCAGCATTTCCTGGCTCTGGCCCGCGAGGTCGATCCGCTGCCGGTGTGCGTCTACAACGTGCCCGGTCGGACGGCGGCGAACCTGGAGCCGGAGACGGTGGCCCGGCTGGCTGCGGCGGCCGAAAATATCCAGGCCATCAAGGAGGCCAGCGGCAAGGTGACCCAGTTTGCCGAGTTGGCGCACACCATGCCCCCGGAATTCAGGATCTTCTCGGGCGACGATGGCCTGGCCCTGGCGGCGATTGCCGTCGGAGCCCACGGCCTGATCAGCGTAGCCTCCAACGAAACGCCCGCCGAAGTAACCCGGATGGTTCGTGCCGCTCTTGAAAATCGTTGGGATGAGGCGCGCGACCTGGAGCGGCGCTTCTCGCGGCTCTTCGAGGCCAACTTCTGGGAGTCGAATCCCGGCCCGGTGAAGACGATGTTGAGCCTGATGGGTTACTGCAGCGATACGCTGCGTCTGCCGCTGGTTCCCCCGGCTCCCTCCACACGCGCGCGGTTGGAGCGGCTGGCTGCCGAACTGGGGCTGCTGAACTCCGCTCCCGTTCCTGCGGTAACCGGCGCAAGGGCCGGCTGAGCCGATGGCCGGACACGGAACCTGATGAAAAGTAACCCGCACCGGATAAACTTTTCCATCCGTGCGCACAACTTTTCTTGACGATCTTGTGTCTAAGTTGATCAACGGCAGGTGATGACTCGAACAGGCTTTCCCTGCCGCTGGACGTTAAATTCCGGCGACGGCTCCGTTTGCGAGTGCGCCCTGGACTGATTCATTCCCATTTTGATTGCCAATGGTCAAGAGAGCCTATCTGGGTTCGGGCGTACGTGCATCCAGGAGTGCTCTCCACCATCGGCTGCGCGGTGAACTGGGTTGGTCTGGGTAGAGAGGCTGGCAGTATGGCCTGCTCAGCCCTCTCGACAAGCGGCCGCCGTCCACAGAAAGAGAGCTATCAAAGATGTCCCCCACTTCCCACAGCAAGCTCCTGAGGCTCACCTTGCTATTGCTCACCGCCGGCACGCTTTTAGCGGTGGGTTGCAGCAGCTCTATGAACGCATCGATGGCTGGGCCTACCGGTTCGGCCTTCGTTGTCGGCACTGATGCCCCCATGGCCGCGGTCACTTCGTTCCTTGTGCAGGTGAACAGCATCGACGCCATTGACGCCAAAGGCGACAGCGTACCCTTGCTCGGCAGCGCGCAGACGGTGGATTTCGCGCAATACAACGGACTGCAAACCCTTCTCGCCGCCGGCAAAGTTACGGCGGGCACCTATACCAGCATCCGCATTACCCTGGGAAGCGGGACCATCGGTTATCTCGACACCAGCACGGGCGGAGCACCAACCATTAAGACTGAGGCGGCCACATTCACCACATCCACGGTGAACCTTACGCTGCCCAAGCCGCTGGTGGTGGTTCACGCGGGTGCTCCGGTGGGGCTGCGTGTGGAGTTCAACCTGGCTAAGTCGATCCAGGTGAACAGCAGCGGCCAGATTACCGGCCAGGTGGACCCAGTCTTCACCGTAAAGGCGGTGGGGGAAGAGAACGCGGAGGCTCATATTGACGACCTTGTCGGCTCCGTGGTCAGCGTGAATCTGGGCGCGCAGTCCTTTATCGTCCAGCAGTCCCGCGGCCTGCAGATCACCGTTGATGTGAGTTCGCAAACGGATTGGGATGGCGGCGCCAGCCTCAGCACCCTGAAGACCGGCGACATTGTGAAGGTCTCCGGCGACTTGGGCAGTTCTGTTCTGACTCTGAACGCCGACGGGGTGACGCTGTTCTCGACCCATGGCTTCTATGCCAACGGCCTTGTGACTTACGTCCACCCGGCATCAGGAGCGGCCACCAGCTTTGACCTCTACGTCAGCGGCGTTCAGCCTGCTAATACCGGTGTCCAACTGGGCCAGATTGCGCAAGTCAATCTGACCGGCAGCGAACAATTCCACGTTGCCTGGATGCACGGTAAGATGTCACAGTATCTCTTCAATTCCAGCACGATGCTGGCTGGTCAAAACGTCGCCATCGGCGGAGCCGCTAGCGGAGCCGCGAACGCCAACGCGGTCTCGGTGAACCGGGTCATGCTGCGCAGTTGGGGCTTCAACGGCACGGTCGTCGCTGGTAGCGTGAACGCATCAGCCGGTAGCTTTCAGATGATGGTCAACGGCTTCGACGGCGTGCTGATTCCGCAAGCGGTGACAGTCTATATCGAGGGCGAGACGGAATTCCGCGACGGCTTTACCGCCATGACGGACGTCGGGGACAGCAGCACCAACAACAATGTCCGGGTCGTCGGCCTGCTCTTCCGCGATGCCACGTCCGGCAAGGCGATCATCCTCGCGCACTTCGTGGATGATATGCAGGAGAATCAAGGCAACAACCAAGGGGATAATTAACGCACTCTCTTGCGCTGGGACCGCCATCTCGCGGTTCCGGCGCAAGACGCCATCGCACCTTTTGCCTCTTTCCCTGAATCTTTCAGAAATGATCTCCGCTGCGCGAGGACGTCGGCTGCAGACTCAACGCCTCCGGAACCGGAGCCGCTGTGGCAATGCACACCAGAGAGGCTTTGCTTGCGCCAGCGCACCTAGAATAAAGCGCTGATCCAACCGTGTCAGGCGAAGATCTAAAAGATGTACATGATACGTGTCAGCGCAAGCAATGTATTGGGCGTCCTGGTCCCGCCGGGATGGAGCCAGTACTCTACATCCGGCTGCACTGTCAGCCCCTTCCAGGTTGCGACCTGGTAATACGCCTCGAACTCATTCTCGAAACCGTGGGTGAAATTGCTTTGCGTGGTCAGCAGGCTATCGCTGAAGGCGAAGCCGATCTCATCTTTGGGACGCGAGGCCATGGGTCCGGTCCACACCACGCCGGCACCGTAGTGGCGCCGCACCGCCGCCACGGCCGGAGGTCCGGTGCCAAATTGGAAGAACAGGCCTAGGCCACGGTCGGCCGAACCCTTCGGCCGCCATAGCTTCTGGCTTGCTACCGCGTATTCGCCAGACGCGTCGTGTGTAATGCCGCCTGCAAACTTCCGGAATCGTCCCGTGTCGCGCCACGCCCCAACCTGCACTTTGTAGGGCAGACCGCGCCACTCGCTCTGCCAACCCACTTCGGTTACGTATAGATCGCCGCCGGGATCATACGACAGTTCCGTGGCGTGATCGTTCCAGCCGCCACCCCCTATGGATAGCCCTTTGATTGGGTACACGAACAGATCGACTCCCGGGGAGCCTTTGGGAAAGGTCGGCAGTACAAAGGTGCTGATGGATGCATCCGAGGAGAAATCGAGGGAGATGAAGTTCTGTCCGTAGGGAACGGTAAAAAACTGGTCGTCCACGTACATGACGCCGAACTGCGCCTGCACCTTCTGCTTGAACAGGCTCTGCTGGAACCATGCGCGGTCCACCGAGGTCTCCTGGTAGGCGTCCATGTTGTCCGGGTCCTGGAGCGCAGGCATCTGGCGGACTAAGATGCTGGGGCCGTTGTGGCTCTGCACGTCAATCATGAAGGTTCCGCCCGGCCAGCCGAGGAGCTTTTTCGTATCGATGGTGGTGGCCACGTCGAGCAGGTCCTGCCCGTCGAAGCCGAGGGGATTCGGCTGCCCGCCGGAGGCAACCGTCGAACCATCCAACTGCAGCCAACCATTGAAGGTGATGCCGTGTTGCTCAAGCGCCGATTGGGCGCTCCGAATCGGATTCTGGTGCGAGTGGTTGCGCTCGCCGCTTTGCGCTGTCGCCGTGGGCGGCAGAGACTGGGATTGGAGCGCCGGAATTTCCAGAGCGAAGAACACGGCCAGCATCAGCCCCATTCCGCAGGTGACCATTCCCACTGCGCATTTCCTTTGCGTGCTGTTCAGGGGAAAACGGGCAAGAGGCGATCCTCTTGCTATCGAAGTTCGATAATGGCACAATCTCTCGCGGGCCGTCAATCACGGATCATCAATTTGGTGCTTGATGGTTTCTGGTTGCTGGTTACTGCTTCTTATGGCCGCAGGATAGCAATCAACGGGCGGGCAGCGCGTATGAATAAACGATGAACACGACGCGTTTTCTCTGTCCCGCGGTTATTGCTGGTATCTCAAAAAGGTAGAAAGCACCTTGAGCTGACGGTTTGTCAGGGTGCCAAAAGAGGGCATCACGGAGGCAGGGAATTGGGCTTGCGGATCTTTGAAGTGGGCGATCAGCCAGGCGTCCGAGCGTCCTCGAGTTCCCTCGACGGCTAGATCAGGGGCGATTTTTCCGCCACGGCCATGGAAGCTATGGCAGGAGAAACATCCCTCCTTCTGCCGCGCCTGTTCATTCAGAGCCGCTAGGAGGCGGTCATTGCGGGCCTGGGTCAGGGATGCATCAGCCGCGGTGTGAAAATAGAATGCCGTTCGTCCGCCGGAAAAATGGCTGTCGCCGCTCCGAAGAGTTCTGTCGCCGAAAGCGCGCGCAAATCGCTGGTAGCTGTCCGCTCTGATCTCTGTTTGGCTGGCCTTGCTCCGGTAGTACGCCGGAAGGTCCGGATGGTCGTGGATGGTGCGGGAACTGGTGATGAGTTTGCGCAGATCCTGCAACGGGAACTGGTCTCGCATCAACGCCTGAATCGCCGGACCTTCGAGAATCGAGATGCTTGTCTGCTGCTGGCCGGATTCCGTACCACGTGCCTGTGCGCCAGCCTTTCCGGGTGAAACGGAAAGCGCGACCACCGCGCAGCTAAGAACCACGATGCACTCAAGGAATCGCTTCACAAGAGTCCCCAACCCAATTAAGGACATCTTCCTCTAATGGCGAGATGGGTTACCGTGATCCACATCACATGGCGTGTATCGCTCCGACGTAGGCCAGGCGA
>JAKABE010000085.1 GCA_021801945.1 Acidobacteriota bacterium | reverse complement strand
GCCATGTGCAAGGTTGTCTGTGCCGATAGTTCATCGTCGGCACGCAGTTCCAGACTGCCCACGCCGACCGAATATCCCTGCGATCTCACGTCTACATCCTGCCAACGAAACCGCTGCGGATTTTGCTCGTGGGCAGCAATGAGCCGCCGGAGAATTTCATTGTGCGGGTACAGACAGTCACTCTGGCCGTGTTGCAGCCTGCCAGCCGCCGCCATCAGTGCTTGCCGCGCTGCGGTGTCGGGCGTCGCCAGTAACTCTTCAATGCTGAGACCCAACAGACGAACGTGGTAGCCGGATTTCAGCGCCGCAAAGATTGCCTCTGATTCGAGGCCATCCTTCATCATTCGGTTGTGGACGCTAGTGTCAGGGCAAATTACAAGACGCTGCATAGTGGCCTCCTTTCAAGGTGTTGCTAACGATTTCCTTCCAGCCGCACACCCCGACTGAGTGTAGCGCCGAGCAAGGAATCAACGCTAAATCCGCATTCCGCGCGGCTTGCTGCCAATCACGCGCTTTGGCTCTTCCGGTACTGCCAATTTGAGGTTCGCTCCTGGAAATTGGGCTTGCTTGTGAGTCTTTCCGGCGAACCACTGGCACACATACACGTCCTGATTCATGCCCAAGCCGAAACCAGCGGGCGTACCCATGACCGTCATCACGGGGCCGCCGGACTTCAGCTTGACCGTCTGCCCTGTAAAGAACTTTTGTTGTTCCATGTCCGCACCTCTCTGTCCAGTGAGCGGCGGGAACACCCGGCAGTCCGCACGCCTCAGTTAGTACGAGGGTAGCGCCGAACACAAGCGAATGCAAGGCGAAAACCAATCAACGCTCAGGCATTGCGCGTGTCCGGCAGAGCAAAGAGCCGCTCCAATTCCTCAGCGTCCCGGTCCCGCATCCTGGCCTGTACAAGCCCGATTGCACAGCCCGATTGCACAGCCCGCGATAATTGCTGCCGGAACCTTTGTGGGCTTCCCATTCGCCAGTTTCCTCAACTCTGTGAGCACTTTGAATTTCTGGTAGGTCATTTCCGTGGCCCTCCATTGGCCTGTGACCTCCAGATTGTTGGGGAAGAAAGGTCAGCGTAAGCCTATTCTCGGGTCCTGTCAAGATGCAACTGAAAGAAAACAATAACGTTACGTTAATGCGTCACGTCATGAATCACGTTAGTGCGTCACGGACGCACGGCAAGCCTTTTAGTACGACGCATTATGCACGATAGAGAGACGCCTCTTGACTCGCGGATAGTCAAATGACGAAGAATCAATGACATAGTGGCGAATCGGTATTAAGTATAAGGGCAACTCCCAGGACGGGGAAGGGGGTCCCGCTCGCCTAGAGGGTGGAAGCGGATGGCACCCCAGATCAACTAGGTTACCCTCTGCGCCTACATTTCTCTCGCATGTGATTCTTCCCTAACAACTTACAACAAAGTCCAAAATAAAAAGCAACCAAAATGACCTATTCCGTCTTTTACGTGCTATTCTATTTAAGTGTATCAAAAACGCGGAATAATCAAAATCCGGAAAGTCAAAACCAGCAGAATCAATGCTGTAGTGGCGAATCGGTATCAAGTGTAAGGAAAGAAACGCGGGGATAGGGGAACGGCATGACAAGACAGGAAGAGTGGGAGACACAGGAAACAGCCACCGCCGAAATGTTTACAGCCCGCCCCGTGACTCAAACAACCGGGCGCCACAAGCGTAATACACGGGACCGGGGAGAATACGCAGGATACACAAAGAGCGCCGTCCTGAAACTCATTCAAAAGGATCAAAACGCTCAGAGCAAAAAGCGGCAAATCATTTGGAGTCCATCTGAAAAAGCCGCGATGGTTGCTTACTACGATGAGCGTTTGGCAAACCTGGGTGAGTCAGTGAGCAGAGGGACGCCCGATTGGTTGAAGTTTGATAGCGTCCCGCTGAAGACCACCCCGGTTGAATCCTTTGTACCGTGCGGCAGCTTTGAATGCCGCCCCGACAAGTGGTAAGGAAGGCACACAGTATGCAGATTGCGAACAACAAAGTAGGCCGGGATGTGATGGAAGCCTCAATGACCACCGCTGAAAAGGTCCGGCGTCAAATCAAAGCCGGACGTAAACCAAAGACGCGGATGCTGCCTTCTCTCTTTGACGCCATCAAGCGCCTGTGCGATGAGGCAGACCGGGGGCGTGGCTTGATGCGGAAGTATGGCTTGGACCCCGATGACATCCATCTTGCGCTGATTTATCGTCCCGCACCGGGCATGGTTGGCAGCACGGGACTCCCCGCGCCGGGGAACATCGGGCCATTCATCATGAAGTTTGAGCAGATGGGCAACGTGGAGTTTCTCGGAATTCTGTGGTGGCAGACTACCCCGGAGAATAGAGGCAAAGGCTCTGTCACGGTCCCGATGTGGATCACGGAATTTGCAGATGACAAGCGGGCAGCAATGGACATGCTCTTATTCAGAAATGGACTGACATCACTGCCCTTGGCGCAATAACACAGAAAGAGAGACAGCGTATGAATCACATGGCACAGTTAGCGGCGGATGCAGAAGTCGCGGCGTACATCATGTCCAGTCCAGACGCAAGTGAGATTGAGATGCTAACGTTAAAGCCCCACACGGCCTCAGAGGCAGAGTGTCAGAGTCTTGCTGCCCGTTGGTCTGGACGTGGACTTCAAGGTGTGGGTGTGATTGGCCGCCTTGCGGATGGCGGTATCGGTGTGGCCTTGAAAGTGTCGTTTGACCATCTCCAGATTGCCGCGCTCTTGCGTGCCTTCACCATCCACTGTGAAGCCCGTGAGCCGCAGTGCGATGACAGCGTGACTTGGCTTGAGCAACTTCACTGCTTGCCCGATACGCGCATGAACTAAGTTTCGGCGTGGAGTCTCCACCATGCCGTTGGGCGGTACTAACTAATGGCGTCTGTGCCGCCCCAAAGTTTTGCATCTTCGATTCTCGCCTTTCGCTTTCGATCCATTCGACACAAGTTTAGCTGCCCGCGTAAAACGGCGCGGGTCACGCACGATAGCGGGCACAGTACGTGTCCTGGAGACGTGCGCGATGCGGCAGTTAACTGGCGGCAAAGGGGAGTTGTCGCCCAAAGCCTAATTGCAGCGTGGGGAAAAAGCCCCATGCCATCACGTTGGCACCCGCTGTACAGCGGTTGGTGAGGCGTGCCGCTGGTGGTGATTACCTACTCACTCCGGCACAAAGCAGTTAGAGGAAACGGAAATGAAAACACTTCAAGAGTTGATGGTTGAATTGCGCGAAACCAAGCAGCACAAGGCCGAACTGTTGGCAAAACCCCGTGAGGGCGTAGCCATGTCAACGGAAGAGCGTGCCGATTACCAAGCGGCATACTCCCGTGAGCTTGACCTGCAAACAGAGATCAATGCGCGGCAAAACCAAAACACTCTTGCACAGGCAGCGAAGGGTGACTTCGGCAAACTTCTGCCGGGCGGCACCGCTTCACAGGAATGGGCACCCGAGGGCACGGCTTTGCGGGGAAGACCAATCCCCCTGTCTCACGACTACCGGCAAGCCTTTGAAACCTACATTGGCAGCAATGGGACCAAGCTGAGTGCCGCTCTGTATGAGGGCAGCAACCCGGCTGGTGGTTTCATCGTGCCGGTTGTGGTTGAGGGACAGGTTGTCCCCTTGGCACCCACGGACATGGGCGTGCGGGCTATTGCGTCCGTCATTCCCACGGCAATGGACATCAAACTGCCACGGGCCACGACTATCAGCACGGCAGCTCTGAAGGCAGAGGGCACCGGCAGCGGCGCAAATCTCTTTACCGAGAGTGAGCCAACGCTGGAGCAGTTCACCTTGTCCGCGTACATGGCCGGTGTTCTCCACCAGATCAGTTGGGAGCTGGCACAGGACGTGCCGTCTTTCCAGCAGTTCGCGGTTGGAGATATGCTGCTTGCCCAGCAGCTTTTTGAAGAGAACCTCTACGTCAACGGCACCGGCACCGGACAGGCACAGGGGCTTATCGGCAACTGTGGCGCGGGTGTCACGGGCGTTGCGGCGGGGTCTGACAACTATGCGTCTGAGCTGTCGGCCGCAACCTTTGACGTGCAGTCCGCGTTGAAGACGGCCTACCACCAGAATGCCGGTTGGTTGATGTCACGGGCTACTGCCACGGTCATCAAGAAGCAGCAGTCACAGTCCAACCTCTTCACTCCGGTGTGGACACGTGAGAACGGCAAGGACTATCTCCACGGATACCCTGTGACGTTCTCCACGGCCATGCCCTCGATTGCAGCGGGCAACACTCCGGTCCTGTTTGGTGACTTCAAGCAGGGATACGTGATCGGTGATCGTGGCGGTTCGGGAATCAATGTCAAGATTCTCGATCAGCCCAAGGCCACGGAAGGAATCCTCATGTTCCTTGCTTACCGCCGCACTGATGGACGTGTCCGGCGCTCTGAGGCAATTCAGGCCATCACGCTCCACAGCTAACCATGAAGCCCGGCTCTGTGGGGAGCGGAGCCGGGTTTCACTTGCATCAGAAGAGGCACCGCGTCCCGGTGTGGGGAGCACCTGGACTGCAATTCAGGGAAACGGCCTCAGCGTGGGGAGCGTTGGGGCCGGAGTACCGAGAGATTAGGTTTTCCAAGGCGGGGACAATGTTTCCGCGCATCGGCCCTGCCGGGCTTCACGCGCCCACCTCCCCGATGCGTGGTTTTTTTCAAGTTTTGAATTGCGGGGAGCAAGTCACGCCGGGTCAGCGGCGCACCCGCTCACGGACCCCGCATTCGGCGTGCCTGCCGTCATTCATCCGTGAGTGGGACTGACCGTCTCCATGCAAGCCCGGCCCGATGTGCATTGACCGTCAGAGCCGGGCGCTTTTTCAAGATTGAATTCGGCTCACGCTCAGCGAACGAAACGCGCCTTGCGCCTTTGTAGCGCGGCTACGGGGCCTTGTGCGCTCAACATCGTGAGCGCTATGTAGACCCCATCTTGTGCAGCGCGTCATCGAGGCGCAGTGTAGAGGGATGAATCGTGCGCGAACGGAGCAATGGTCGAAGTGGCGAGGGTTGGTCTCGGAGCAGGTTGCGAGCGGGCAGAGTGTAGCGGTGTTCTGCCGTGAGCGGGATATTCGCGAGTGGCAGTTGTACGAGTGGAAGAAGCGCTTGCGTCGGGAAGAAGAGGCACAGTTCCTGGCCGTAGAGTTAAGGCGCAGTGAAGCGGCGGTAGAGGCGGTGCCGCTGGTGCCCAGCAAGGCGATTGAAATCCGGCTGCCGAGGAGGTACAGCCTGATGGTGGAGCCGGGCTTCGACGCAGTGCATTTGCGTGCCTTGCTTTCCATATTGGAAGCGGAAGCATGATCGGCCTGCCGAGTTTACGCGCGCTCGATCGCACGCAGGGGCCGCGCATCTGGCTGGCGGTCGAGGTGACCGACATGCGCTGCGGGTTCGATCGTTTGGCCGAGCGGGTGCGTGCAGTGATCGGGCAAGATCCTCTGAGCGATAGCCTTTTCATTTTTCGCTCGCGCCGAGGCGACAGATTGAAGATCCTGCTATGGGACCGCGACGGTTTTGTTTTGTGGTACAAACGGCTTGAGACTGGAGTTTTCAAACTTCCGCGGGTTAAGGATGGAGCGCGCTCGGTGGAGCTTCGCGCCAGCGAACTCGCGATGATCCTGGACGGGATCGACATGACGAAGCTGAAGCGTGTGCCGCGCTACGAGCGAGTGACGAGAGCCAGAGAAGTCAACGAAGAAAAGATTGCAGTGTAAATAACTCAATCTCAAGTTATACGTCTATTTATATGTGGCTTCCACCGACGAGTTAGTCGAGTTACCCGAGGACAAGGAATCGCTGCAAGCGATGGTACGCGCGCTCCAGCTGGAGCGCGATCAGCAGAAGCAGCGCGTCATGGAGCAACAGCGGCGCGTCGACGATCTGCATGTCGAGAACCTGCGTTTGCAGGTTGAGCTGGCTCGTTTGAAGAAGTGGTATTACGGTCCGCGCGCAGACCGGCTTCGGTCCGAGGGCGACCTGGCGCAGTTGCTTCTCAACTTCGCCGAGGCGTTGGAGCGCAAGCCGATCAACCCTGCCGATCTTCCACCGCACCCCGAGCCTGAAGAGGAACTGCGGCGGGTGAAGCGGCGCAAAGGTCGGCGCCGGATCGCGGATTTCGAGAACCTTCCCGTGACCACGCACGTGCACGAACTGAGCGCAGAGGAGCGGAAATGCCGGTGCTGCGGCATCGAGCGCCAGCAAATCGGCCGGGAGAATAGCTGGCAGATCGAGTATTTTCCCGGCCACTTCGAGCGCATCCACCATGTGCGGATGAAATACGCCTGCGCGGTCTGCGAGAGCAACGGTGACAACCCGCAGATCGAGACCGCGGCCAAGCCGGAGACAGCGATCGACAAGGGCCTCGCCGGTCCGGGTCTGCTGAGCTACATCGTCACCAGCAAATTCAACGACTATTTGCCTTGCTATCGGTTAGAAGACATCTTCGCGCGGCAAGGGTTCGAGATCTCGCGAGCTACCCAGTCGGTCTGGTGCGGCGACGTGGCAGATCTGGCCGAGTCGCTCTATGAGCTGATGGGCAATGAGGTGCGCGCTTCACACGTGGTGGCCACCGACGACACCATCATGCCGATGCTCAAAACCGGTCACTGCGCCAGGGCGCGGATGTGGGTCTACGTGGGCGACGCGGCGCATCCATACAACGTGTTCGACTTCACGCTTAGCCGCGGACGCGACGGACCGAAGTATTTCCTCAAGGATTACGACCAGGTGCTTCTGGCCGATGCCTATGGCGGATACGACGGCGTGGTGGCCGGCAACGCCATCGTGCGCGCCGGGTGCTGGGCGCATCTGCGTCGCAAGGTGATCGAGGCGGAAAAGGCGGCTCCCGAGATCGCGAAGGAGGCCATCGCTCTCGTGCGTGCGCTTTACGCCGTCGAGAGGCAAGGCTCCAACGCCTCGGTTGAAGATCGCCTGAAGCTGCGCCAGGAGCAATCGGCGCCGGTGCTGGCCGAGCTGCGCGAGAAGTTTTTTGACTGGAAAGAGCAGTTGCTGCCCAAGCATCCCATGGCCGAGGCGATCAAATACGCCTTGGGGCACTGGGAGGAACTGAAGGTGTTCCTCTCTGACGGCGCCGTTGCGATCGACAACAATGAATCCGAGCGCGAAATGAAACGCGTTGTCCTCACTCGGAAGAACAGCCTTTTCGTGGGCAATACGCGCGGCGGACGCACCGCTGCCATCCTGGCCAGCCTTACCTCGACATGCCGCCGCCACGACATAGATCCGCAGCTCTATCTCACTCAACTGCTGGTTGCCTTGCCTTCGTTGCACGTCAGCGACCTGCCAGGCTGGCTACCCGATAGATGGAAAACAGCACAGAAAGCGCGCTTAGCGGCCCTGAACAATCAAACTCCGCTGGCTTGATCCGACCTGCGGTTCACGTAACGCTCACGAAAAATCTGCCCTCAGCTCTGCCTGCCCAGTATTTGTTCGTAATAGCGGATATAGTGCGGCACGACCAGAGTGGCGCAGAAGCGTTTCTTGGCGGCGCTCCGGGCCGCCGCGCGCATTGCGTTCATGTGCTCGTGGTCGTTGAGCAAACTGAGCACGCCTTTGGCCATGGCTTCGACGTCGCCCACGTCGAACAGCAGCCCGGTGATGCCGTCGTCAATCAGCTCGGGAACGCCGCCCACGCGCGTGGCAATGGTCGGAACCATACAGGCCATGGCTTCCAGGGCTACCAGGCCGAAGGACTCCAACTGGCTGGGCAACAAGAGAACATCGGCCAGGGGCAGCAGTTCGCTGACGCGCTCCTGCTTGCCCAGGAAGTGCACGCGGGCATAAATGCCCAGATCGTGCGCCAGCCACTCTGCCGCGGAGCGGTCGGGGCCGTCGCCCACTAACACCAGTTGGGCGGGCGTCTCCTGTGCTACGCGCGCGAAGATCTTTATCACGTCAGTGACACGCTTCACAGGCCTGAAGTTCGAGAGGTGCATCAGGATGGGCTCGTCATGCGGCACGAGATGCGCCCGCGCCTTGGCCCGCACGGCCTCATCAGTCACCGGCTTGTACACGTTGCAGTTGACGAAGTTCGTGATGGTCTCAATCGGACGCGTGATTTGGAAGTATTCGAGAGTTCGCTCTTTCAGGTAGTTGGAAATGCTGGTCACGCCGTCGCTCTCTTCGATGGCATGGCGTGTGATGGGTAGATACCCGCGGTCCAATCCCACAAGCGTGATATCAGTGCCGTGGAGCGTGGTCACGAAGGGCAGCCGCCTGCCTTTGGCGGCCAACATCTGCCGCGCCAGGAGGGCACTGACCGAGTGGGGAATCGCATAGTGCACGTGGAGCAGGTCGAGTTCATAGAATTCGGCAACCTCGGCCATGCGCGAGGCCAGGGCCAGATCGTAGGGTGGAAACTCGAACAGCGGGTAGCTAGAAACCGGAACCTCGTGATAGAAAATCCCGTCATCGCGGCCGCTCAGCCGAAAGGGCTGCGAATAGGAGATGAAGTGCACCTGATGTCCGCGGTTGGAAAGCTCGATGCCCAGCTCCGTAGCCACTACGCCTGATCCGCCATAGGTGGGGTAACAGGTAATGCCAATGCGCATAGAACCTTCCTGAATGGTGTTCTCTGCCAAAACAGGCAAAACTTTGCCAAACGGCAAGCTGTTGCCTGCTTCCAAAAATTGTAGGGGCTTGTGCCATATTATGGCACGCCCAGCGGTCTTCGGATATCCGGACCTTTCATTCTTCACGTTACCAGTTCGTGGCGGGGACTAGACTCCGACAAGGGAACAGGACGCGCAGTCAAGTGTTACCAAGTGGTAACGGGAAGGTGGGCACAGGCACGTAGGCCAGATCGGCATCGGAAAGCTAAAGGAGAGCTGACTCTCAGGTAGCAATTCGTGTCAACGAGCGATTCGGATTACGGTGTTCGGGCTGAACTTGAACTGGGTGAACAGAGCTGCCTGATACTTGCGTATGTCCTCCGGACCAAGCTGATCGGGCCGGCGATGAAAGTATCGGCTGAAGTGCTCAACACCGTGCAGGTAGGTACGAACGGTGGTAGCGGCGAAGTTGCGGCGGTGCAACTCCTCAAGCATGAGCTGACGTAGTTGGTTCACAGAGAATCCTCCCTCTCTGCGAGGTAGTGTCCGGGATTCTGTGTAAACGCCGTTCCTGGTTGTTATCGGGAATCAATTTCGTCTCTGAGGCTTCTTTTCGAAACACGCCAAAAATCACGGATGATTCCTTGCAGGCATCGACGCGACAACGTTGCAGAGGCTTTCGGGCTGTCATTGACGATCAAGCAAGCTTCGTAGTAGTCGTCAAGGATCGCTTTGGGGATGTACGCAGGAAATGGCTTCGACGGAGATTCCGGCTTCAAGCGCCAGCTCATATATTGGGAGTTGTGAAACGCGCCAGGACGAGCCCTTGTAGGTGGACTTATGCAGTCCGGCCTCTATGGTGTATTCGCGACATTGCGGGTGCGGGCATACAACTACCATCTTCACTAGGCCGAGATCGCCATCCTTGTTGAATGCGTTGAATCTGTGGGCTTCGTTGCTGGTGTTATTGACCGTGATCGTCGCATTTCGATTGCAGTATGGACATGTCCAAGAAAATGCGGTTGCCATTAGAGGATTCCCCCGCACACACTATCGCACGTAAAATGCAGAGCGTTGCGAATGAACGGCTGCCTGCGTCGACGGGCTGAAGGGGAGCAGATGAAAGGCCCAGCGAACGGTCTATATATTCGCCTGATATTCGCCATTCGAATATAATCTCCCCATGGACTTTCAGCTCGTGACCGCCTACAAGCCCAGGGGCGACCAGCCCCGCGCCATCGACCAGCTTGTTGAGGGCCTGGCCGCCGGCGAAAAGCACCAGGTGCTGCTCGGCGTCACCGGCTCCGGCAAGACCTTCACCATGGCCAAGGTCATCGAGCAGGCGAACCGCCCGGCGCTGATCTTGGCGCACAACAAAACGCTGGCCGCGCAGCTCTTCCACGAGTTCAAGCAGTTCTTCCCTTCGAACGCGGTCGAGTACTTCGTGAGCTACTACGACTACTACCAGCCTGAGGCCTATCTTCCCGCCGGCGACCTCTACATCGAGAAGGAAGCCACCATCAACGAAGAGCTCGACAAGCTGCGCCTCTCGGCCACGCGCAGCCTCTTCGAGCGGCGCGACGCGATTATCGTCAGCTCGGTGAGCTGCATCTACGGCCTGGGCTCGCCGGAGGCCTACTACGGAATGCTGCTGCTG
>JAKABE010000084.1 GCA_021801945.1 Acidobacteriota bacterium | reverse complement strand
TTGTCGTGCGCTTTGGTCGGCTCACGATTGGAGTTTCTTGGATGGACTCACGCAAATGTCAAACTGCTACTGCCACCCCGGCAAAGCCGGGGGATCTCCCTCACCCTTTAGAAAAAGCGTTTCAATTTGAGGATCTGCGACTCGAACCCGTACCAAAGCACCGTGGCGGCCAGAGTGGAGGCGGCAAAGCGGAGAGCGACTACGGCCAGGTTGCCGGCTGTCCCGTAGCGATCCATGCGCAGGTCAAACCAGCCAAGGTAAATGAAGACCAGGATGTGAACCATGTAGAGTCCGTAGCTGATGCGGCCATAGAAGGCCAGCGGGCCGCGGCGGAGTGCGGCGTTGACCGGATTGCGAGCGCCGCTCGAAGCGATCAGCGCCAGCATCGCTCCCGCAAACCCTACAGCCAGCGCCGAATCGAGAAGCGCGCCGGGCACGAATGCGGCCGCGGGAATCCCAACCGCGAAGGCGCCCAGCCCCAGCCGGAGCCACGTGCGCTGCTCGATCCGGAGCGTGTGCATGGCCAGGGCCAGCAAGCTGCCCCACGCAATCCCATCCAGGTGAATCAGGGTGTTTGTGGGGGTCATCCAGCGCAGGTTTGCCATCCGCAGGAGCGGCGAGGCGATCAGCGCCGCCCCCAGCACTGATGCCAGCAGGCAGGGTTGCTTCAGAAACCGCACCAGCGGCGCCCACAAAAAGTAGTATTGCTCCTCGATGGCCAGCGCCCAACTTGGCCCCAGCGCCGATGGCAGCGTGATGTGAAAGAGATTCTGAACGAAAAGGATATAGGCGAGCCAGGGCGCGGCCTTCACCGCAGCCCAGTCGCCGCCGCCCACAAACCATGGCGCATTGAGGTACACAACGGCCAGGACAAGCAAATACACCGGCCAGATGCGCAGCACCCTGCGCGCATGAAAGTGGTGAAAGTAATGCGGATTGTCGCGCGTCCCGAGCAGGATGGAAGTGATCAAGAATCCGCTAAGGACAAAAAAGATGATGACCCCAGCCCATCCCCACAAACTAGCGGAGTAAAGCCAGGTACCTGTGAGCCGCGGATGGCAGTGGTAAAGCACCACCCATAGAATCGCTAAGCCACGTAGCCCGTCGAGTTCCGGCAGATACTTGGGCAGCCAGGTTGGGCGCTGGATCGACAAGAAGGCCTACCAACAAGTGAGAGAATCAGCGAGCGGATCGAAGCTTATCCTGCGGCCAGTTGCCGCGCCCGCTCCGTAGCCCGCATCACCGCCTTGATCAGCGTAACGCGCAGCCCGCCCTCCTCGAGCTCCAAGATACCGTCGATGGTGCAGCCTGCGGGCGTGGTGACGGCATCCTTCAGCAGCGCCGGATGGTAGCCCGTCTCCAGCACCATTTTGGCTGAACCGAAGGCCGTCTGCGCGGCCAGTTGCGTGGCAATATCGCGCGGCAGACCGACCTTCACGCCCGCCTCGGCCAGCGCCTCGATGATGATGTAGAGATACGCCGGACCTGAGGCGGAAAGCCCTGTCACCGCATCCATGTGCTTCTCGTCCACCACCACGGTGCGGCCGACGGTCTCAAAGATGCGCTGCGCCAACGCCATTTGCGCGTCGGCCACGAACCTCCCGCGGCACAGGCCGGCGACCCCCGCTCCCAGCGCGGACGGTGTATTGGGCATGGCTCTCACTACGGCGATCTCAAGGCCCGCCACCTCCTCGATGGCTCGCGTCTTGACAGACGCCGCGAACGAAACCAGCGTCTTGGCCGGCGTGAGGGCCGGGCGTATCTCCGCAATCAAATCCGGAACCTGCAAAGGCTTGACGCCCACCAGAATAAGGTCCGCTTGGCTGGCCGCCTTTAGGTTATCCGTGCCCACATCCACGCCCCATTGCGTACTGAGGGCCAGTGCCCGCTCGGCGTGCCCCACGGTGGCATGAATCTGGCTAGGAGCGAACAGGTTCTGCTTCAGAAACGCCTGGAGCAAGATGCCGCCCATCTTCCCCGCGCCAAGCACGGCTACGCGCACGTCGGGCAACTGCGCAGGAGTTTCGTCGACTTCTATGGCTATCTCTGCCATTGTGTTCCCAGTCTTTCGTCGAGAGTCATCACACTGCTTTCAGGATACGCGCATCCCTATGCAGCATCGCACAACTTCACAGCTGGCGTACAAACTCCGCCCGGCGGCTCTCGGTGCCGAGCCGCCGGGCGTTCGATCCCCCAAGAGCGGCAGCGCAGCTCACCTGCTCAGCATCGCATGGTCGGCAAGAAAGCTGTTGAGAGCAGCCTGCATCTTGGCCTGCCGGTCCGCCTCCGGCCATGTCGAATCCCACATCATATACCCGCCCGGCAAGACCACGAACGGGGTCTTATAGGCGACGGAGAACGAAACCGACACGACCCAGGCGTTGTTTTCCAAGATGACCGGAGGGGCATCCTCGTTTCCTGCCGGCGGGTTGCGCAAGTCATTGATATGCTGCCCTAAATGAACCAACGCTATGCCGATATTCTTGTCCAGGCGGGATTTGTTGAGCGTGCAGATGAACAGGACGCCGTCGGAGGAATCCTCTGTCCCTGGAGTGTCCGCGTTGGCAAGCACGTCGTCCATGGGGCCATAGTTGATGCTTACCCCGTCCACGTCCTTTTCCTTGCCTGTGGGCAGCACCTTCGCATCATCCTGGATCAGAGTGGTCAGCCGCCCAGGATTCAACTTGGCCGCGTCCTGCTGGAGAGCCGCAACGGGATCGAACATATACATGGTCCCCTCCGGCGAGACTGCCCCATTCGGGCCCGGCGTGAACTGCGCGCGCAGGCTGCCCTTGACCAGCCCGTCTACCTTTGAGTAGTCCACCTTCTTCGCCGTTACATCGGCAACCGATTGCAGCACAAGTTGTGCCGGGTAGGCGTTCATGTTGCCAAAGCCGCCGAGTCCCACGATCTTCTTTCCGCTCCGAACAAGCGTGGCGCTCGCCACCGCATCCAGCCGGCCTACCAGGGTAGCCTGCACCTCATATTCCCTGCACCCCAAGCAAATCCCGCTTTGCAGATCGTGCTCACCGGACAGCAGCGAATCGAAGTGCTTGAACTCCTTGTCCCGGTTTAAGACCACCGGCGTTCGCTTTTCCGGTGTGAGCTTCCCCGCAAAGTTCTGCGCCGGCACAACCTGCACCATTGCCAGCGGGCCGCCCTTGCCTTTGGTTCCCTGGGGATAAGTGATCCAAATCCCATTCACGTCCTGCCCACAATTCCCATCGTTCACCACGAACTGGTCGAATCCAGAAACCACGGTGCCTTTAATGCGCACCATCTTCCCGTTAAACGCAGTAGGGTTCTTCAGGACCGCACACACGGTTGTATCCACGGTCTGTGCATACAACCCAGCCGTCAAGCCACAGGCCAGCAACGCCAAAAAAACGATTCGCTTCATGCATCTCTCTCCAGCCTCCGCAGAGCTTGCGTCGGCACTCAGAATTATGATCTCGCACGCAGGATCTCACAGCGGGAACTCGTTAGAATATCACGCGCGCCGCTCCATCCCCGGGGTTGTATTGGACGAACTCATCCATGGGGTGAAGAGTCTGTCCGGCGCCGCGAAAGGCTTCGATTCAGCAGCAGTGAATTGACGTTCCGCCCCCGGAAGATCCCGGTCGCAATCAAAGCCTCCTGCATGCAGCAGTCACAACCCGCCGCCTGCGCCGACAGCACCAACCTACTGTCTCTGTTCCTCGCAAGGAGCAGCCGCCAATCTCGCCATTAATGCGCACCCGGCGGTGGAGCCGCATGTTCCGGCGGTTTCTTGAATAGCCATGTAGCAGCGGCGCAAAGCAGGGCCAGCAGCGCGGTCCAACGGAAGACGTCAATGTAGGCAAGTTGAACGGCTTGCTGCTCCATCTGCCCGTAGAGGAGGCCATAAGCACCAGCATGGGCATTGGCGGGTCCAATGTGGTGGCCGAGGTAGCGCGCAATGAATGCCGACTTCTGCTGCAGCAAGGCGCTGGCAGGCGCAAGGTGCCCACTGAGGTAGGTCTGGTGAAGGTCGGCGCGGCGGATGATTGCCGTGGTGGCCATGGATATGCCGACAGAACCGCCGATGTTGCGCAGCATGTTGAACAGGCCGGTGGCGTTGCCCATCTCGTTGTTGGGAATGGTGGAGACGGTTGTGGTGGCCAGGGGTACGAAGACAAAACTCAGGGCGAATCCGGTAAGCGTTATGGGCAAAAACAGGGTAAAGGGGCTGATGTCCAAGTTGACCTGGCCAAAGATGTAAGCGCAAAGGGCAAAGCCCAGGAATCCACCGCAAAGCAACTTGCGGGGGTCGACTCGGGAGCCAAGGATGCCGATGATGGGAGAGCCAATGATGGTGCCAATTCCTCGCGGACCGACAACCAGACCAGCGGCAAAGGCCGTGTAGCCCAGAACCTCCTGGTAATAGAGAGGCAGGATGGCGATGGTGACGTAGAGAGCCATGCCGAGCATGGCGATCATCAACATGCCAGTGCGCAGGTTGCGGTCTTTGAGAGCGTGCAGGTTGACCAAGCCGTTGGGGTTGCTCCAGGATCGCCAGATCCAAAGGATGAGCGCAACGATGCAGGCGGCCACAGCCCAACGCACCCAAGTTGCTCCGAACCAGTCGTCCTCCTGGCCCTTGTCAAGAACGACCTGCAAGCAGCCGGTCCAGACAATCAACAAACCGAAGCCGATGTTGTCGAATGGACCCACCTTGGCATGGCGGATGTAGGGTGGATCGTGGACAAAACGGCTAATCATGAGGACAGCCAGAATGCCCACGGGAATGTTGATGTAGAAGGCGTAGCGCCAACTGTAGGTATCCGTGAGCCAGCCGCCCAGAGTAGGTCCAAGGACGGGAGCAAGAACGACGCCCAGTCCGTAGGCGGCCATTGCAGCAGCGCGCTTGGCGGGTGGAAAGCTCTCCAGAAGAATGGACTGCGACAAAGGTTGAAGCGCGCCGCCACCTGCGCCCTGAATGATGCGAGCAAGGAGAATAACGGCCAGCGTGGGGGCCGATCCGCAGAAGAACGACGCAACCGTGAAGATGACCACGCAGGTGAGCAGAAAGCGCTTGCGGCCGAAACGACGGCCAAACCAGTTGGAAGCCGGCAGGATGACGGCGTTCGATACCAGATAGCTGGTGAGCACCCAAGTAGCTTCATCGGTCGAGGCCGAGAGCGAGCCAGCGATATACGGCAGGGCCACCGAGGCAATGGCGGTGTCGAGCACCTCCATGAAGGTCGGCAACATGACAGCGAGCGTGACCAGCCACGGGTTAACACCCTGCGTCAGCGGGTAGCGGGCTTGGGCGTCGGCACGAGTCATCAGGGGCGAACCTTTGAGAGTAAATGATGGGACGATTCCCCGCCAGTGACGCGCCCCACGGCGGATGCACGCCGTGGATGGAGGGACTGATGTCCCCAGAGGCAGGATGGAGTCCCAGGGTGGAGAAAAGGGGTTCCGACGGACGATTATTGTCCGCAGAGAGAAGCGTGTGGCCGAGAACTGCGTGGCCACCCTCCTTGACACAAGCGGCCTCGCCCTTGATTCTTAACAGTTCCGGCTGTTTAGCTTCCCAGGCAGGAGGATCACAGGGTTTGCGAGTGCGCATTTTCTATCACGACAAGTGCTTTGACGGAGCCTGCTCGGCGTCGCTGTTCATGCGCTTCCACCGTGAATGCATCAATTCCGACGCCAGCTACGAATTTCAGGGACTGGTACACCGCGCCGGGGCACTCTTTGACGAAAGCGAGTTCACCGGCGAGGAAAACGCCATCGTGGACTTCAAATACTCGACCTCGCCGCAGATCACATGGTGGTTTGACCATCATCAGTCGGCGTTTTTGACGGAGCAGGACCATCAGCATTTTCTGGCCTGTCAGCAGGATGCTGTCTGTGCATCTCACAAGTTTTTCGATCCTGCGTATACCTCCTGTACCAGCTTTTTGGCGCATATTGCCGAGACGCGGTTCGGCTTCGACACGAGCGTGGTCGCAGAGTTGATCCGCTGGGCAGACATAGTCGATGGCGCTCGGTATGAGAGCCCCCATGCGGCAGTAGAGATGGCCGCGCCGGCCATGAAGCTGACTCTCATCATCGAATCCACGCAGGATCCGGCGTTCATTCCCCGGCTGATCCCGCTGCTGACAGAGCTGCCGCTGGGCGAAGTGATGGACCAGCCCTTTGTAATCAGCCTGCTGCCTCCGCTGCTGGAGCGGCACCAGCAGGCGTTGGAGTTGATCCGCAGCCGCGCGGAGGAGCGCGAGGGAACCATCTTCTTCGACATCACCGACCATCCGCTGGAAGGATTCAACAAGTTCATCCCCTACTATCTGCATCCGCAGGCCACCTATTCGATCGGCCTTTCGAAGTCCAGCTTCCGCACCAAGGTCGCGGTGGGATCGAATCCCTGGACGAAGGCCGCTCCCGAGAAGATGGTGAATCTGGCGCGGATCTGCGAACGCTATGGCGGAGGCGGGCATGCGCGCGTGGGAGCGATCAGCTTTCCGCCGGACCAGGAAGAACAGGCGCGCGCGGCCGCCAAGGAGATCGTGGCGGAGTTAAGGGCAATGAACCCGCTTTGAGGTGAAGAACAAGCCAGCCCTACCGCCAAGCGGAGCCAGAGGCGCCGGCGCGCCCCCAGTCCGGTGCGACTACAAAGTATTACCGTAGGAAGAGATTGGGCCATCCGCCGCTGAGCATCAACAGCTCACAAATGCCTAGAAAGTGAAAGAGAAAAACCTGTACCACCACGCTCGAAACCTTGGTGCGGCGCTTAAGAATGAAGCGAGCCAACCAGCCTTCGATGGGAAACTGTGCGTAAACCATGATGGCTGGCAAGGCACTAGTGATCGGGCCGCCCACCTGGATCTCAGGCCGGGCGGCGAGCAGGACGAAGGGAAAAACGAGAACCACGCACCAGTGGCCCAGAGCGGCGGCGCCCGCTTTCAGGCCAGGAGACGCTGCGCCCAGCAATACGCCCACTCCCGTGGGCCAGCAACCGACCAGCCACGACCAGAGCCGTCTTTGGTGCTCGGCATTCTGCCGCGCGCGCAGTACGGCGAGGCTAGCATCCCGTTCCCGCTTTTGCTGCGCCTCCCATGCGGCTGCTGGATCATGGCGCTTTCCTAAAAAACGCTTGAAAAGCGCAGGTTTGGATTCAGAGAGTTGAGGCATATCAAGTCCGGGGCGTAACGGCCCTTAGAGGGTCTCTCACAGTCTGCGCTGGCGGACAGTGTTTTCGCAATCAAATTTCGGTTCATTCCCCGGAAGATTTCTGCGTCAAAAGGCTTACCGCGCCGCATTGCCAAGTTTCTGCTGAAGGGATGGCTCCGGCCCGCGGCGGTACAGGATGAGACTATAGATCTAGAACTCTGGCCTGCTTCTTCATGGCTTCGATACAAAAAGCGATGTGCTCGTCTAAGTTGACGCCGAGTTCGTCCGCCCCCTGAACAATGTCCTCGCGGTGGACGCCGCGGGCAAAGGCCTTGTCCTTCATCTTCTTGCGGACACCTCGCACCTCGACCTCGGCAATCGACCTGGAAGGCTTGACCAGTGCGCAGGCAGTCAGGAAGCCAGCAAGCTCGTCGCAGGCAAACAACGACTTGGCCAGGTAGGTCGAGCGCGGCACACCCGAGTACTGGGCATGGCCCAAAATGGCAGTACGCAGAGCCTCGGGCCAGCCCAGGCGCTCCAGTTCACGAACACCGACGTAAGGGTGCTCTTCGGCAGTGGGATGACGCTCGTAGTCGAAATCGTGGAGCAGCGCGGTCGTCGAGTAAAGCTCGATAAAAGCGGCGCGCGTGTCTGCGGCCATTGCCAGCCGGGCCGCCTCCGCTTCACCGCACGCAACCACACAGGCCTCGACGGCTAGCGCGTGTTTGCGCAGGCTCTCGCCTTCAGTCCATTCGGTAAGCAGCTGCCACGCTTGATCGCGGTTGTAGCGCGGGTCCGTGGGCATCAAATAATCCTCCAGGAAGAATTATCGCTCTTCGATTGCGGCAGCCGCGGCAGCAGAAGGCTGCGAAGAGAAGCAAAGAGCAACCCTCAGGGCCCAAAGACTCGATTAATTCTGGGGCAGTTGCGGTATGACTGAAGTCGCGCCCTCTCAAAATAACGCTCCTGGTAGACTCTTTCCGCAACCTGCCAGGTTCCTGGCCACTGCTTCCGCGGCTCGTAGGGGTGGGCAAGGTTCGAATTCTGCAATCTCGGAAGCCAGGCGCCAACGGTGATCGAGCTTTCAACGCATTTGGCATTCTCACATTCGCTTATCGCAGTCCGGCTACTACGGCCACTGTCATAGATAGCACCATGCACTGGTGAAAGACCACGATCAACCCCGGATTCTTGGGCTTTAAATTGACTGCATGGAAAAGCAGAAACCCAACGGCCACTTGCGCGACGGACAAATAGAAGGCCAGCGGAAACGCCGGCATGAGGAAACCCAAGATTGCCACCAGCGACAGCGCCGAAAGAATGTGCGCCACGACCATCCAGTGAGCGGGCCCCTCGGGTTTGAAGAATGCCCCGATTGGCGTTCCGAATCCGCGTTGACCGGTGGTCATGCCGCCCAGAAATACCGTGAGCAGGAGCGGATGGAGGGCCCACATGGCCCCGAGATAAGGCCAGAATGGCATCCCGTGGAAGAGATACCCAGCGAGATAAGCGAGAAAGACTCCATAAGCAAGCAATCCGTGGGTGCCATGCACGAAGGACGGAATCCGGCCGGACAAAACATGGAGGGTACCAATCCCGAGCAGTGCGGTAAAGACAACAAGTACCAGGCCATTCAAGGTCGCCGAGCCCCGATCGAGGATCACCAAGGCCACCGCAATGAGGCCCACCAATGTGGCCACCACCCGATGCGCCGCTTCAGGATCCCCCTGGATCATCAATGCGATGATGTTACGGGTGTACGGCCAGCGCGTGCCCAGGGAGAGTCCATAACCAAATCCTTCCACAATGCTGCCGAGGAGAATCAAGACGCCGGCCAGGGCGATCTGAGTCAAGAATAGGCCGTTCACGAAGGCTGCTCTGCCCCGCATAGGACCACCGGCCGCTTCCCAGACCCCGATGAGGATCGATCCCAGCACGAGACCCGCTACCACGAATCTCACCATGCGTACGGCCGGCGTCAATTCTCCTCCCACAGCCGACGGGGCGGATGATTTTGAAACAATCTGTGCGAAGGCTTCCTTTTCCAGAGCGTTTCGGTTTGTCATTTGGTTGAGTTATCGATGTTCCCGTAATGGACGATACTAGACGGCCGGGCGAAGATCACGCGGCCGACTTCGGGTTCGATCAGCGGGTGTGGGGTCTTTCCCGCACCGGAGGGGCGGCCTGTCTTTTTCCATGTTTACTACGACGGTTCGCGAATCGCCGGGAATTCTTTGGATTTTTACCTCTTTTTTCGGTTTGACGCTTATTTTATACTTGACAATTATGGTTCATTTCCACGAGAGTAGCATCATTCGTGGTGCAGATTGCACCCCGGGGTCCCAGCTCTGGCGCTCCGCAGACAGCCGATGGCGACCACTCTTGTCACCTTGGACACGCGCGAAGTTGTGCGTTGTGCCTACGAGAATTGCAGGCTGATCCAGTTCCGGACCAGCAACTCCCTATGCAGACGATGCCATAGACCGCTCGACGTGGAGGAGCCTGCGCAAGCTGCGCCTCAACTGGTGGCAAACCCGCCTGCCGACGCGGGCGCCGAGGCTGGCATGCAGGTGGCCGCGCAGGTGCGGGCGATCCGGCGGGCGCGCCACCTGAGCCAGCGCCAATTGGCCGGGAGGATGCAGGTGCCCCGCACCTACATCTCGAAAATTGAAAACGGCAAGGCGATCCCTACTCTGGGTTCGCTGGAGCGGTTGGCGGCGGCCCTCGAGGTGGAGATTTGCCAATTGGTGCGGGATGCGCGCAGCCAGCGCCATGAAGAGCTGATGGCCATCTTTGCGGATCCCTTTCTGGCGGAGATTGCGAGTCTGCTGCCGCATCTGGACTCGCTGAAACGGTCGCTGATCTTTGGGGCCGTGCGGGATGCTGCCGTGGGCCGCAAGCGCAGCGCTTAACTCCGACGGGGCATTCTCCCACGCACTTGGCGATGGCTCAAGGGCAGTGGGCCGTAACGAGTGCCGATATCTTTTGGCCCCCCCATGCGCGATTGGCGGTGCGTCCAAACACGAATTGCAGCCCACGAGCGCATGTGCTAGGTTCGATGATGTAACTCCCGGCTGCCGATGCCGGAGCGCTCGATACTGTGCGATGGCATTTTTG
>JAKABE010000083.1 GCA_021801945.1 Acidobacteriota bacterium | reverse complement strand
ATTATGCCTTCGGCGTCGTGAAGACGTTCTTACTACTACCGGCCGGAGACGCTGGTCACGAGTTAGTCTCCACTGCCCTGCCTCGGCTTGCTTTCAAGTCAGCGATGACTATATCGCCCCGGGCCTGGCACAGGCAATTCTATGCAGGCGAAGACCCGCTACATTCGCTTACGTGCGCGAGGATAGCAGCCGCCACGACGGCTTGTCCGTAACTCAACCCTCCGTCGCCAGGGCTCACCTGGAGGTGCTGAAAGACCTCGAACCCCTCAGCCCTCAAGTTCACGCGCAGCAAATGTGCGAGCCGGCGGTTGTGCATGCATCCGCCCGTCAGCACAACTTGGCGCAGTCCCGTACCGTTCCGCGCCAACACGGCCGCCTGCACAAATGCTTCCGCGACGCTGGCGTGAAACCGAGCCGCGATCCTGGCTTTGCTCACGCCCGCGCGCAGATCTTCAAGCAGCTCACGCCACATTGGCGATGCACAAATGGTGGCCGGCTCGTGCCGCGCCCAATCGCCGGGTTTGATTTGCAGCGTATAGCCGCGCGCCGTCTGCATCCCATGCGCGGCTGGTCCATCCGCGATCGTCCCTTCCAGCTCCATCGCCGCCTGCGCTTCGTAGTCCACCGTGCGCCGGCCGAGCACTACAGCTGCCACCGCATCGAAGAGCCTTCCTAAGCTCGAGGTGAGCGGCGCATTCACCCTGCGATCGATCATCCGTCGCAGCACGCGCGCTTCCTGCGGCTTCGCGCCAACGAGCGCCAACAGCTCTGGCGACTCCACATCGAGTTCGGCTGCATGAAAGGCCCCCAGCGCCATCCGCCACGGCTCGCGGATCGCCGCTTCGCCGCCCGGCATGGGCACGTACTCAAGATGCGCGAAGCGTTCGAATCCGGCAGGATCGGGGCCATCGAGACGCACGATCAGCACTTCCCCCCCCCAGATGTGCCCGTCGGTACCGTAGCCGGTGCCGTCGAGCGCAAGGCCGATTAGTGGACCTACCAGCCCGTGTTCAGCCATGCAGCCAGCCACGTGCGCGTGATGGTGCTGCACGGCGAGGAGCGGCAATTGACGCTCCGCAGCCCACTGCTTGGCCCATAGCGTGGACAGGTAGCCGGGGTGCAGGTCGTGCACCACAGTCTCCGGCTCGATCTCAAAGGTACACATCAGGTGCTCTAACGACTCTTGAAAGAACTCCAACCCCATCAGGCTCTCAAGGTCACCCAAGTGCTGACTCTGGTAGATCCACCGGCCGCGCGCCAGCGCGAAGACACTCTTCAGGTGGCCGCCCACAGCAAGCAGCGGAGACACACCCGCCCGCGCGAAGTTGGGAGGCAACTCGATCCCCAGCGGCACAAAGCCGCGGGCACGGCGAATCAGTTGCGGCGCTCCATCTACGATCGCCATCACCGAATCGTCGGCGCGCTGCAGGATTTCGCGGTCGTTCATCAGGAATACATCGGCAATGCCGGCCAGGCGGGCAAGCGCTGCGTCGTTGGCGATCATGATCGGCTCCTCGCTCAGGTTGGCGCTGGTCATCACCAGGGCGCGCACGTGACAATCGGCAAAGAGCAGATGCTGCAATGGGGCAAAAGGCAGATAGATGCCCAGCCAGGGAATTCCCGGCGCGACAGCCTCCGCGATTCCGCAGCCCTCGCGCCGCGAGGCCAGGACGATGGGCCTCGCCGCTGAGGCGAGCAGCGCCTCTTCCTGTGCGGTCAGCGCACACATCGTCCGCGCCGCGTCAAGGTCGCGCACCATCACGGCAAACGGCTTTCCGAAGCGGCGCTTCCCTTCCCTCAGCCGCGTCACGGCAGCTTCTTTCGTTGCATCCACGCTTAGGTGGAAGCCGCCAATGCTCTTGATGGCCACGATCTCTCCGGCCAAGAGGCGCTCGATGCAGGCAACCACGGGATCGGCCGCCACAATCTCCTCGCCGCCGGCCTGGGCCAGCCACAATCTAGGCCCGCACTCCGGGCACGCGTTGGGCTGGGCGTGGAAGCGCCGGTTGGTGGGGTCATCGAACTCCCTCTGGCAGGCTGCGCACATCTTGAAGCGCGCCATCGAGGTCTGTGGGCGGTCGTACGGGATGCGGCGCGTGATGGTGAAGCGGGGCCCACAGTTGGTGCAGTTGAGAAACGCGTAGCGGTAGCGGCGGTCGCCGGGTGTAAAGAGCTCGCGAAGGCAATCCGCGCAGGTGGCTGCGTCGGCGGGAATCCCGGTGCTCACCTGCCCGTGGGTCTGGCTGGGTACGATCCTGAAGCCCGACTCGCCTTTCGGTGCCGTCTCGCGAACTGCTACGGAATCGATGCGAGCCAATGGCGGAGCCTCCGCGCGCATCCGCTCAAAAAGAGCCCGCACCCTTTCCTCCAGCCCTTCGACCTCGACCACGACCCCGCCAGTGTCGTTGCCGGCCCAACCTGCCAGGCCCTCCTCGATGGCCAGACGGTAGAGGAAGGGCCGGAATCCGACGCCCTGCACCACACCGCGCACCAGTGCTTGGCACCGGATGAACTTGGATGAGGATTGTGGAGTCAAAGTGTGCGCCTCGCGTTGCAGATCAGCATAGCGCAGGCCTCGCTTGTGCGGTTTGCCGTTGCCGATCCGTGCCAGTGAGCCCAGACGGCGGGCATTCCACTGAATTGCGACGAAACTTACCGTAATGGCTAGAGCGGACGGGCTCCGAGAGAGAACGCTCCTGAAATCTAGAATCATATCTTTTGGGGCGGGCAGAGTTTTCGTACGCCCCTCGCGGGTGCTGTGCGCATGGTCGGAGATGCTGTCTCCAGGCTTGCGGCTAGCTATGGTCTCTTGCCCGCCCGGGACGACCCGGACGCAGACGGGACCTACGACGGAGGCTCATAGAGCGGAAATGTCCGTCCAAAGATGCCGGTGACCCATGTCACCGCGTTTAACAGCTTTAAAGCGCAGAGTTATGATAGGCGTTGAGCTGACCGTCGGCACTCATGGCCTGTGCCAAAGGTGCAAGGGCGTTGAAGAACGTCGCTCAGGAGCTCGGGGCCAATGGCTCGGTCGATTTTGTCAGCACGGCAAAAGCCGTGCCCTCTCAAGACCGACTTTCCGCCACAGTGTGCCAAGCTACTCAGCTCGATGGGCGACTCAGCGTTCCGGATCGGGAGGAATCGTGCCTGCATTCACGCCCCCACCCCTGCCCAGCGACGATACACGATGGAAGATTGTCAACGGCACTATGCGCAAGAACGGCTTTGCCCGCCACGCGCTGATTGAGACGCTGCATACCGTGCAGTCCTCCTTCGGCTATGTGGACAACGAGGCTTTGCGCTTCGTCGCCCGCTCGCTGCGCGTGCCGCTTAGCCAAGCGTACGGAGTGGCCACCTTCTACCACTACTTCAGCCTCAAGCCGCCGGGCAAGCACACCGTCACGGTCTGCGCCGGGACGGCTTGCTACATCAAGGGTGCGGTCAAGCTGATCGCCGAGGCGGAGAAGCGGCTGGGCATCGCCCAGGGACAAACCACCGGCGACGGCCAGGTGAGCCTGGCGGTGGCCCGCTGCGTGGGCGCGTGCAGCCGCGCACCGGTAGCGCTCTTCGATGGCGAGGTGGCAGGCGAGATGGCCGGCGAACAGATGCTCGAACAACTGGAAAGGTGGACCGTGGAATGACCATCGAAGAGCTGGAGCAGATCGCCAAATCCGTCCGCCTTGAGAACTCCAAGTTCGACTACGAGGTGAACGTGTGCATGGACCTGGCCTGCGCCAGCCAGGGTGCGGGACAGCTCCGCGATGCGCTGATCAAAGCCGCCGAAGCCGCAGGCAAAAAGGTTCTGGTCCGCCGTACCGGCTGCATGGGACCTTGCTCGTCCGGCCCGCTGGTGCGCGTCGATCCCGAGGAGACCCTCTATCGCAAGGTGAACGCGAACCACGCTGAAGCCATTGTGAACGCGCTGGGCGGAGGACCTGTGCCGGAGCTGCAATGCGAGCTGAACGAGCACTTCGGCAGCCAGGTGCGGGTCGTGCTGGAGAATGCGGGCTACATCGACCCCGAGAAGATCGACGATTACATTGCCCGCGACGGCTACAAGGCGCTCCTGATGGTGCTTACGGAGATGACCCCCAGCGGCGTGATTCACCGCGTGACGGAAAGCGGTCTGCGGGGGCGTGGCGGAGCCGGCTATCCCACGGGTTTGAAGTGGGGCACGGTGGCCAAGGCCGGCGGCGACATGAAGTACGTGGTCTGCAACGGTGACGAGGGCGATCCCGGTGCCTTCATGGATCGCAGCGTGATGGAAGGCGACCCGCATCGCGTCATCGAGGGCATGGCGGTGGCAGCCTACGCGGTGGGCGCGAGCAAGGGCTTTATCTATGTGCGCGCCGAGTATCCGGTGGCCGTCGCCCGGCTCTCGGCCGCGCTGCGCGACGCGCGCCGCCACGGACTGCTCGGCAACAGCATCTGCGGAACGCCTTTCAACTTCGACATTGAGGTCCGCCTCGGCGCAGGGGCCTTCGTCTGCGGCGAGGAGACGGCCCTGATCGCCTCGATTGAGGGCCGCCGCGGCAGCCCTAAGCCGCGCCCGCCTTATCCGGCGGTGGCCGGGTTGTGGGGCAAGCCGACGCTCATCAACAACGTAGAAACCTTCGCCAATATTGCACCCATCATCCGCAACGGCGGCCGCTGGTTCTTCAACATGGGCTCGGAGCGCAGCAAGGGCACCAAGGTGTTTGCGCTTACGGGCCGGATCACCCATAGCGGCCTCATCGAAGTGCCCCTGGGCATCAAGCTGCGCAAGATTATTGAGGATATCGGCGGCGGCGTGCCCGCGGGCCACACCTTTAAGGCGGTGCAAACCGGAGGGCCGTCGGGCGGCTGCATTCCTGCCGATATGCTCGACGTGGGGGTGAGCTACGATGCCCTGCTGCGCATGGGCTCCATCATGGGCTCCGGCGGCATGATCGTGATGGACGACACCTCCTGCATGGTGAACGTGGCGCGCTTCTTCGTCGAGTTCTGTATGACCGAGTCCTGCGGCAAATGCGTTCCCTGCCGTGCCGGCACCGCCCAGATGCATACTCTGCTGACCCGCATCGCCACGGGCGCCGGAACCATGGACGACCTGGAGATGCTCGAGGAACTGTGCGTCACGGTGAAGGAAGCCAGCCTCTGCGGCTTGGGCCAGACCGCTCCGAATCCGGTGCTCAGCACCCTGAAGCACTTCCGCAACGAGTACCTGGAGCACATTCTCCACAAGCGTTGTCCGGCCGGCGTCTGCAACATGGAAGCCGCCGTGGAGGTGCCGGCATGAGCGACGAGATGGAAGTCAAAACTCTCAAGATCGACGAGCAGGAGGTGAGCGCCCGCCGCGGGCAAACCATCCTCGAGGTGGCGCGCGAATACGGAATCTACATCCCTACGCTTTGCCACCTCGACGGCCTCAGCGACGTGGGCGCCTGCCGCATGTGCCTGGTCGAGATCAAGGGCAGCAACAAGCTTGTGCCCGCGTGCGTCGCCACCGTCTCCGAGGGCATGGAGGTGAGCACCAACACGGAGCGGCTCCAGAAGATCCGCCGCACCATCCTCGAATTGCTTTTCACTGAGCGCAATCACATCTGCTCGGTCTGCGTGGCCAGCGGGCACTGCGAGCTCCAATCCCTCGCTCAGGATCTGGGCTTGACCCACGTCCGGCTGCCCTACCGCAACCCCAAACTGCCGGTCGGAGCCTCCCACGAGCTGTTCACCGCCGATCACAACCGCTGCATCCTGTGCACGCGCTGCGTCCGCGTCTGCGCCGAGGTAGAGGGCGCACACGTCTGGGACGTGATGGGCCGGGGCATCGACTGCCTGGTGATCACCGATCTCCACGAAGGCTGGGGCGCCTCCAGTTGCACCAGTTGCGGCAAGTGCGTCGAGGTCTGTCCCACCGGAGCCCTGGTCAACAAGAGCAAGATCGGATCCGGTCACCCTAAGAATCCCGACTTCCTGCCCTTGCTGAACCAGATGAGGGAGGCGCAATGAGCAAGCTGAAGCTGGCCACGGTGTGGTTGGACGGCTGTTCCGGCTGTCACATGTCCTTCCTGGACATGGATGAGCGGCTTCTCGAGCTGGCTGAGTTTGTCGATTTGGTCTATAGCCCGCTGGTGGACGCCAAGGAGTTTCCCGCCGAGGTGGACATCGCGCTGGTCGAGGGAGCAGTGGCCTCCACAGACGACGAGAAGAAGATCCGCAAGATTCGCGCGCACTCTAAGATACTGGTCGCGATGGGCGATTGCGCGGTCACCGGAAATGTTCCCTCCATGCGCAACCCCTTCGGACCCGAGGCGATCTTGAACCGCGCCTACATTGAGAACGCCAGCGCGCAGCAGCAGATCCCGTGCGTTGTGGTCCCCAAGCTGTTGAAGGTGGTTCGTCCCGTTCACGAGCTGGTCAAGGTGGACGTCTTTCTGCCCGGCTGTCCGCCGTCGGCCGCCACCTTTCACACAGCCCTCATGGCCCTGGTTACTGGAGGGCCGTTGGATGTTTCGGCCCTCACGCGCTTTGGAGCCTGAACTTCCGGAGTTTCCGCATGAGCAAGATCGTCACCATCGATCCCGTCACCCGCCTCGAAGGCCACGGCAAGATCACCATCCAGCTCAATGCCGAGGGCGAGGTTGAGGATGCCCATTTCCACGTAACTCAGGTGCGCGGCTTTGAGCGCTTCGCCGAGGGCCGGCCCTTCTACGAGATGCCCAGCCTGATGGCCCGCGTCTGCGGCATCTGCCCCGTCGCTCACCTGATCGCCTCGGCCAAGGCCTGTGAAGCCATCATGGCGGTGCGCATTCCGCCGCCAGCACGCCTGCTGCGGCGCATGTTGAATCTGGCCCAGATGGTCCAGTCGCACGCCCTGAGCTTCTTCTATCTCTCCTCGCCTGATCTGCTGCTGGGCATGGACTCCGACCCGGCGATGCGCCACATATTCGGCGTGGTGGCCGCTAACCCCGAGATGGGACGCGCGGGCGTGGCTTTACGGCGCTTTGGGCAGCACATCATCGAGCTGCTTGGATCCAAGCGCGTCCATCCAGGCTGGGTGGTGCCCGGGGGCGTCACCGAGCCCCTCGACGCCGCCAAGCGCGATGAGATTCTGGCCATGATCCCCGAGGCCTACGCCAACGCCCGTCTCGCTCTCGGCGCTTACAAGCAGATCGCCGATCGTTTCCAGGCAGAGATCGAGGTCTTCGCTAACTTCCCCTCCAACTACATGAGCCTCGTCAATGAGGACGGCTCCATCGAATTCAACAGGGGCGCACTGCGTCTGATCGACCCAGCCGGGAAGATCATCGAGGACGGCATGGACGCCGACCGGTTCGCGGAGATCATCGGCGAGGCCGTGGAGCCTTACAGCTATACCAAGTTCGCCTACTACAAGCCGCTCGGCTATCCCCAGGGCTGCTACCGCGTCGGTCCGCTGGCGCGGCTTAACATCGCCACCTCCATGGGCACGCCCCAGGCGGACAAGGAACTCGCCGAGTTCAAGCAGTTGGCCTCCGGGCCGGTCGAAAGCTCATTCCACTACCATCACGCACGGCTCGTCGAGCTGCTCCACGGCATCGAAAAGATCGAGCGCCTTCTCGCCGACCCGCTGATCCTCGACAAGCAGGTCCGCGCCCGCGCCGGCGTCAACTGCCTGGAAGGCGCCGGGCAGGCCGAGGCCCCGCGCGGCACGCTGCATCACCACTACAAGGTAGACGGGAACGGCAAGATTACCTGGGCCAACCTGGTCATCGCCACCGGCCAGAACAACCACGCCATGAACCAGGGAGTGCTGCAAGTGGCCAAGCACTACGTCAAGGACGGGCACTTCACCGAGGGAATTCTGAACCGCGTGGAGGCCGTGGTGCGCACCTTCGATCCCTGCCTGAGTTGCTCGACGCACGCATTGGGGCAGATGCCGCTGGCGATTTCACTCATCTCAGCAAGTGGCGAGGTTGCGGACCGCGTGGTGCGCGACTGACTGCGTGGGAAATACGATGAGGCCCGCGGCCCATCCACACGGCTCCTTGGCCGGACCGGCCCCATGGTGCGCTATTCTTCGACCATCGGCTTCAATCCCCGCCGAGGCGTACCATGAGCACAACTCCAACCCGCTGCCTCATCCTCGCTTGCGGCAACACGCTGCGCGGCGACGACGGCGCCGGCCCCTGGCTGGCCGCCTGGGCGGAAGATCGCTTCCGCCAGGAAGCATCCGTGCATGTTCTCATCCGCCAGCAATGGACACCTGAACTGGCGGAAGAGATTGCTTCCACCGAATCTGTCCTCTTCATCGACGCATCGGCAGCCTCCGCCGCCGGTTCTGTGCTCCTGGCGCCCGTCGAACCCGCCGCTGATTCTCCTGCCGTGTCCACTCACCACTGCGGGGCCGCGGAACTGCTCGCCCTCGCGCACGGCCTCTACGCCGCCCAACCCCGCACCGCCCTCCTGCTCACCGTCGGCGCCGCCTGCTTCGACCTGCGCGAAGGATTCAGCTCCCTTCTCCAAGCGGCTCTTCCCCGCGCCTGCGGTCTTCTCGAAGAGACCGTGCTCCGGCTGCTCACCGCGGAATCGCCTCCATCGCCGAAACCATAGCCCGTCCCGCTAAACTAGAGGTGGAGTCTCCCGTGATCCGCAGCATCCTTTCCCTTTTCTTGCTTGCCGCGCTCTCCAGTGCGCAGTTGGCAAGCGCACAGACCTCTTCGTCCAGCTCGGCCACGCTGTCCGCGGCAACTCCGCCTGCCGCAGCAACGCCAGCCGCTCCGCCGCCCTCGGGCGAAACACCTCAGCCCACCGCCGCAGCCCAGCAGCCGCTCTCGGCGGAGATGACTGCGGCCGAAGCCGCTATCGCCGCCTCCGACTGGAAGACCGCCGAGACCAAACTGAATGCCTGGCTGGCTGCCCATCCCACCGATCCCCGCGCCCTTTTCGATGCCGGCTACGTTGCCGATGCTCAAAACCGGCTCGATGCTGCCGAGGCGTTTTACCGCCGCGCCATCGCCGCCGATCCCAACTCCTTCCTGGCCCACATTTCGCTCGGTCTGCTGCTGGCTCGCGAGGGAAAGCTCAAGGAAGCCCGTCCCGAGCTCGCCTTTGCCACCACGCTCAACCCGGGCGACGCCGGCCCCGCACTCAAGGCCCGCGCCTGGCGCGCGTTGGCCCAAATTGACAGCGCCTCCAACCCGACTCAGGCCTCGAACGACCTGCTTCAAGCCCTCCAGCTTTCACCAGCCACCATGGAGGACACGCTGCTAGCGGCCAATCTGGCCGAGCGTACGGGCCAGACGGATGCTGCCGAGGCGGCTTACCGCTCGGTTCTTACCAAAGATCCCAAGTCCAAGCAGGCCAACACCGGACTTGCTCACATCCTTATCCAAAAAAAGCAATATCCGGAGGCCGAAACACTGCTTCGCGGCGCTCTCAAACAGAATCCCAGCGATCCTGTGCTCACCGCTCAACTGGCCACGGTGCTCGTGGCCGAAAATAAAGCCGAAGCAATCCCACTCCTCCAACGGCTCCACACCGCCCACCCCACGGATACCGCCATTACCCGCATGTTGGCTGACGTGATGGCCGATGCCGGACAGTTCGCGGCCTCAGACCAGCTCTATGTGCAATTGCTTGCGGCCTCCCCCAACGATACCGGGATGCTTATCGCGCATGGCCAGAACCTGGTTCAGGAACTCAAGTTTTCCCAGGCTTACGACGTCTTCAACACAGTCACCCAGATCGACCCTACCAACGGCGAGGGCTGGAGCGGATTGGCCTTTGCCGCCTCCAAGACGGGACGGCCTGCGGTGACACTGCACGCCCTCACCATGCGCTCCCAATACCTGCCGGAAAATGCCTCGACGTACTTCCTTTGGGCCATCTCCTACGACGCCCTTCACAAGAATGCCCAGGCGATCGCCTACTACCGCCATTTCCTCAATGCGGCAGACGGCCACTTTCCCGATGAGGAGTGGCAGGCACGCCAACGGCTGAAACTTCTTGAAAAATAAGCCTGTTCTACGCTGAATTTTGAGCCTTATTCCTTTCTCCTTTCTTCGCCAGCTTCTTTTTTTTTCATCGCTGGGATAACCCCGCTCGACGTCTTGCGCATCTTATCGTTGCAGTTTGGCTAAAGTTATGACTATAGTTAGTTAATTCCACCTCCGGCGGCGCCAGGTGCGCCGCCGGAGGAGAACTCCATCAGCGGAGTCCCCCCTCATGCGGACAGTGATTCTATTCGCCGCATGTTTTGTCATGATATTGACCGAGGGGGTGCAGTGCGCCTTAGGCCACGAAAATAAGATCCTC
>JAKABE010000082.1 GCA_021801945.1 Acidobacteriota bacterium | reverse complement strand
GCCACGCAGATCCTCCAGCAGACGGGCGTTCCCTCGGCCTCCATCGCCGTTGTCCAGCACGGCCGGCTCGTCTACACCCACGCCTTCGGCGATGCGCGTCTGGCCACTGGCTCCTCGCCTGCCCTTGTTGCCACGCCTGCGATGCGCTACTCCATCGGCTCCATCTCCAAGCAGTTCACCGCCGCGGCGATTCTCATGCTCCAGCAGCAGGGCAAGCTCTCCCTCGACGATCCCGTCGGCAAGTACATCCCCGGCCTCACCGATGGCGACCAGGTAACCATTCGCGAGATCCTTTCCCACACCTCCGGCTATCAGGACTACTGGCCCGAGGACTACGTCATGCTTTCCATGCTCAAGCCCGTGACCACCCAGTACATCCTGGACACATGGGCCAAAAAACCCCTCGACTTCGCGCCCGAGACTCAGTGGCAATACTCCAACACCAACTACGTCATCGCCGGCTACATCGTCGAAAAGGTCACCGGCGAGCCGCTCTTTCAGTTCCTCACCCAGCACGTTTTCCGCCCCCTGGGCATGAACTCCGTCTACAACTCCGACCGGAACCCGCTCCCCAAGACCGATCCCACCGGCTACTATCGCCACGCCCTCGGCCCGCTGCGCGCCGCGCCCCTCGAGGGCCGCGGCTGGATGTTCGCCGCAGGCGAGTTGGCCATGACGCCGCACGACCTGGCGCTCTGGGATGAGAGCCTCATCGCCCGCTCGCTTCTCGATTCCAACAGCTATAAAGAAATGTTCACGGATGTGAAGCTCAAGGATGGCAAAGAGTCCCACTACGGCCTCGGCGTCGAGGTCCGCGACCGCGACGGCCATCTCTCCATCGAGCACTCCGGCGAAGTCTCAGGCTTCGTCTCCGACAACGAGGTTCTGCCCGACGCAGGCGCGGCCGTGGCTGTTTTCACCAATCAGGACGCAGTCGATGCCGCCATTTCCATCGCGCAGCTCGCCGCACCGCTGGTCGCCGGCTACCCGCTGGCTCCCGCCGAGCAGCAGGCCCTGGAAATCTACCGCGGCCTTCAGCACGGCCGGCTCGACCGCAGCCTGCTCTCGCCCAATCTGAACGCCTACTTCACCCCTCAGGCCATCGCCGACTTTGAGTCCAGCCTGGGTCCGCTCGGCGAGCCGCTCAGCCTCCGCCAGACCGACAAGGAGCTGCGCGGCGGCATGACCTTCCGCGAGTTCGAGATCGTCTACCCCAAACGCCGCCTCGACCTCACCACCTACACCTACCCCGACGGCAAGCTGGAACAGTACCTCATCGCCCCGGCGGACTAACTGGGCGCCCCACCCTCGCGGCGTATTTGTTCCTGCCGCCAGGGTGGGCGTGGGAGCTCATCTGTCCCCATCCAACGAACGTCTCCGGTAAACTTGTATTGACCTATGTTTGAAAACCTCACAGACAAACTCCAGCGCGTCTTCAAGACCCTTCGCGGCCAGGGCACGCTCACCGAAGAGAACATCACCGAAGCCCTGCGCGAGATTCGCGTCGCCCTGCTTGAGGCCGACGTCAACCTCAACGTCGTCCGCGAGCTTATCGAGCACATCCGCGCCAAGGCCGTCGGGACCGAGGTAATGACCGCGCTCTCGCCCGCCGAGCAGGTCGTCAAGATCGTGCGCGACGAGCTGATCGCGCTGCTCGGCAAAGACACCGCGCGCTTCAACTTCGCCTCCAAGCCGCCCACGGTGATCCTGATGGCAGGCCTGCAAGGCTCGGGCAAGACCACCACCACTGCCAAGCTCGCCGCCTGGCTCAAGAAAGGCGGCCACCGTCCCATGCTGGTCTCGGTGGACGTCTACCGCCCGGCCGCGCGCGAGCAGCTCAAGGTCGTCGCCAAGCAAGTCGAGGCCAAGCTCTACGAGGGCGACATGAAGGGTGAGGCCGCCGGCTCGGCTCTGGTCGAGCGCCTGGCCAAGGAGGCCCGCCGCGAAGCCGTCATCATGGGCTGCGACACGCTCATCGTGGACACCGCCGGCCGCCTGCACGTGGATGAAGAGCTGATGCGCGAGATGGAGCAGCTCAAGAAGCTCCTCGCGCCGCCCGAGATTCTCTTCGTCGCCGACGCCATGACCGGCCAGGATGCCGTCAACTCCGCCCTCGACTTCCACAAGCGCCTGGGCCTCACCGGTGTCGTCCTCACCAAGATGGACGGCGACGCCCGCGGCGGCGCGGCTCTGTCGATCCGCCACGTCACCGGCCAGCCCATCAAGTTCCTGGGCGTGGGCGAAAAGCCCGACGCCTTCGAGCCGTTTCATCCCGACCGCATCGTGGGCCGCATCCTGGGCATGGGCGACATGCTCTCGCTCATCGAGAAGGCCGAGGAGAAGCTCGACCGCAAGAAGAGCGAGGAGTTCGCCAAAAAGGCCCTGCTCGGCGACGGCTTTACCCTTGAAGACTTCCGCGACCAGTTAAAGCAGATCAAGAAACTCGGGTCGATGGAATCGATTATGAAGATGCTGCCCTCGGTCGGCCCCTTTGCCGGCCTTCAACAGGCCAAGCAGCAGGTCGATGAAAAGCAGTTCGTGCGCCTTGAGGCCATCATCAACTCCATGACCCCCAAGGAGCGCCGCAACCACGAGATCATCTCCGGCTCGCGCCGCAAGCGCATCGCCACCGGCAGCGGGACGACCGTGCAGGACGTGAACCAGCTCCTCCGCCAGTATGCCCAGATGAGCAAGATGTTTAAGCAGGTGGGCCGCATGGGCATGGCCAAGAGCATGATGCGCGGCGGGCTGAACAATATGGGCCTCGGGCCTAAGTCGCGGTTTGGGCGGTAGAATGACCACCCTCCAGGACCAGCTCGACGAGATCACGGCCAACACGCGGAAAATGGTTCAGCCGGAGCGGTTGGCCATCGGTGAGCGCGCCATTACCGAGCTTTTCCTGAGCGGTATTGAGGATCGCATCCTGCCCGCCGGAGCTGAGGCGCCCGCGTTCGCGCTCAGTGACGCACGCGGCAAGCTGGTCCGCAGCGAGGATCTGCTCGCCTTGGGCCCGCTGGTGGTCAAGTTCTTCCGCGGCCGCTGGTGCCCCTACTGCATGACCGAGCTCGAGGCCTGGCGCGACCTCTATCCCCGCCTGCGCGAGGCGGGCGCGCTGATGGTCGCCGTCAGCCCCCAAACCGCGCGCCAAAGCGACTTCATGATCGGCCAGCACTCGCTTCCCTTCCCGGTCCTCTCCGACCCCGGCTGCGCCGTGGCCGAGCAGTTCGGCATGGTCTACACCGTCCCCGAGTACCACCGCGATTACTACCGTTCCATTCTCGTCAACATTCCCTTCCTCAACGGCGACCAGAGCTGGCGTTTACCCCTTCCCGCAACTTATGTCATCAGTCCCGCAGGCCGCGTGGTCTTTGCCGAGGCGCACGCCGACCACCGAGTTCGCCCGGAACCGGAAGAAGTTATGGCCGCCGCCTGCGCCGCCGTCGAGCGGTAGCGGACTCAAATGACCCGTCGTCCCCCCAAAATCCCCACCGCCCTGCCCAAATCTAGACTCTCCCCCAGAATTTCCCCCAAATTGCATCTCTTTTAGGAAATGCGCATCAATAAAGTTGACAATGTTTGACTCAATCTGCCATGCTGGCAGAGTCAGAACTCTCATCCCATAGGCAGGAAACAACCATGGCAAAGATCATCGGAATCGACCTCGGAACGACTAACTCGTGCGTGGCCGTGATGGAAGGCGGAGAACCAAAAGTTATTGCAAATGAGGAGGGTGCGCGCACTACACCGTCCATCGTCGGCTTTTCGAAGAGCGGCGAGCGACTGGTGGGCCAGGTGGCCAAGCGCCAGGCTATTACGAACCCGGAGAACACCATCTTCTCCATCAAGCGCTTCATGGGCCGCCGTTACAACGAGGTGACCGACGAGATGAAGATGGTCCCCTTCAAGGTCGTCCAGCAGGGCGATCACGTGGCTGTCATGGCGCAGGGCAAGGAGTACACCCCGCCCGAAGTGTCGGCCATGATCCTGCAAAAACTCAAGAAATCCGCCGAGGCCTACCTGGGCGAAACCGTCTCTGAAGCTGTGATCACCGTGCCTGCCTACTTCAACGACGCCCAGCGTCAGGCCACCAAGGATGCCGGCAAGATAGCCGGTCTGGACGTGAAGCGCATTGTCAACGAGCCCACGGCGGCGGCGCTAGCCTACGGCCTTGACAAGAAAAAGGATGAGACCATCGCCGTCTACGACTTCGGCGGCGGCACCTTCGATATCTCCATCCTCGAAGTCGGCGAGGGCGTCATCGAGGTCAAGGCCACCAACGGCGACACGCACCTGGGCGGCGACAACATCGACCAGCGCATCGTGGACTGGCTGATCGCCGAGTTCAAGCAAGAGGAGAGCCTGGACCTGACCTCCAGAGGCAACGAGATGGCCCTGCAGCGGCTCAAAGACGCGGCGGAGAAGGCCAAGATCGAGCTCTCCACCACCCTCGAAACCGAGATCAATTTGCCGTTTATCACCGCCGACGCCACCGGCCCCAAGCACCTCGTCCGCAAGCTCACGCGCGCCAAGCTCGAGCAGATGGTCGAGGATCTCATTAATCGTTCCGTCGACCCCTGCAAAAAGTGCCTGTCCGATGCCGGCGTCTCCACCAGCCAGATCGACGAAGTCGTCCTGGTCGGCGGCCAGACGCGCATGCCCAAGATTCAGGAGCTGGTGAAGAAGCTCTTCGGGCGCGAGCCGCACCGGGGCGTGAACCCCGATGAGGTGGTGGCCGTGGGCGCGGCCGTGCAGGCGGGCGTGCTGGCCGGCGACGTGAAGGATCTTCTCCTGCTGGACGTCACCCCGCTCACCCTGTCCATCGAAACCCTGGGCGGCGTGGCCACCACGATGATCCCGCGCAACACCACCATTCCTACCAAGAAGACAGAGACCTTCTCGACGGCGGCCGACTCGCAAACCGAGGTCGAGGTGCACGTACTGCAGGGCGAACGGCCCATGGCAGCGCAGAACCGCACCCTGGGCAAGTTCAAGCTGGGTGGCATTCCTCCAGCTCCGCGCGGCGTGCCGCAGATCGAGGTCACCTTCGACATCGACGCCAATGGCATCCTCAACGTGACTGCCAAGGACAACGCCACCGGCAAGGACACGCGCATTACGATTACCTCCAGCTCCGGCCTCAGCAAGGAAGAGGTCGAGAAGATGGCCAAGGAAGCCGAAGCCCACGCCTCCGAAGACAAGGAGCAGCGCGAGCAGATCGAGGCCCGCAACCAGCTCGACGGCATGGTCTATAACATCGAGAAGATGCTGAAGGAGAGCGGTGACAAGGTGCCTGCATCCGATAAAGGCGACGTGGAGGCTGCGCTGGCGGAAGCCAAGAAGGCACTCGAAGGCTCGGCTCCGTCTGCGGAACTGAAGGCGGCGCACGAAAAGCTGACCCAGGCCAGCCACAAACTGGCCGAGGCGATGTACAAGGCCAGCGCTGCACAGGCGCAGGCGGGCGGTCCGGCAGCCAGTGGGCCTACGGACGGGAGCGCAGGCGGAACAAGCGCCGGGGGCGACCAGAAGAAAGAAGGCGAAGTCATCGACGCCGAGTACGTGGATGTGGACGACAAGAAATAAGCGAGCGGGCGAGCTAACAGGTCAGCGGGGTGGGCGGCGCCAGCCTCCCACCCCAATTCATTGCGCTCCTCGCCGTCTTTCATCCGGAGCGATTAAAATCCGGCGCAGCGGACAGCGGAGTCGAAGGAAGTGCGGATCGGGATACGCGAAGTCCTGGCGCTCATTCCCCGGATGCGCGGGCACATTGGATCATGGCCGCGCCATCGATGGTGGCGCTGATCAGAGCGCACTGCGCGAGCCAATCGACCATCTCATACCCTTACAATCCCTTCCTCTTCAGAGTCCGCAGCGGCGGCGGACGCCCCAGAGGCAGGGTCAACGCCAGGGCAATGGCTGCAACGGGCAGAGCGGGCACGATGCCGCTAGCTGCTGCCCAAGCAGATCTGTCCTGGCATGAAGACCATCCCGGCTCGCAGTCGGTGTATCCTCTGTTCTTGAAAGGGAGATTCAAGTGAAAATCATGCGATACCTGATCCCCGTGCTGGCGCTGGCTGGTGTGGTGGTTTCCGTGCTGGCCCTGCGCGCACACTATGTTACCGGGACCCAACCCTGCGACATCAATGCGCACTGGGACTGCGGCATCGTCAACCACAGCCCCTTTGCCATGATGGGGCATATCCCAGTGGCTGTCATTGGCATCGCGGGCTACCTTATTCTGGCTGCATTGGCCTTTTGGCAGAAGCCTTATTTGCTCTTTTTGGGCACCATCATTGGCCTCGGCTTTGCTCTGCGGCTGACCTTCATCGAGGAGTACGTGCTGATGGTCTGGTGCCTTTATTGCGTGATCTCGCAGACCATCATCGCGCTCATTACGCTGCTCAGCCTGGCGTGGTTCACTGCGGAGTATGCAGGCTTGAGACGATTGCGCAGCAACGCTTGAGTGCGTCCGAAGCGGAGAATGGCCGGTAACGGTCTTGAGCATCAGGCAATGCCCGCTTCGGATAAAGGCGGTTCGGATCAAGTCACACCGAAGGAGGCAGCATGATTTACTGCAGGCATTCCTCCCGATCCTTAGCCGAAGTGGAAGCGCGGCTGCGCGAGGCGGCCGCCCGGCACAAGTTTGGCGTTCTACACGTGCACGATCTGCGGCAAACGCTCCAGTCCAAGGGCATTGAGCTCGGCTCCGAGTGCAAGGTCTTCGATGTGTGCAACCCGCAGGCGGCCACCACGGCCTTGACCGCGGAGATGAAGGTCTCCGCGGTTCTGCCCTGCCGCATCTCCATGTTCACGGGCGACGCAGGCTGCACTCTCGCCACCGTCAAGCCCACCGACCTGCTGCGCGCTACCGGCCTCACCGGAGTGGACAAGCTGGCCGCGGAGATCGAGCGCGAGGTTCTGGCGATGATCGATGAGGCGGTGTAGCTTTCCTCGTTTCGGCTGGCACCGCAATCTCTCTCCTGTGGTGCATCAGAAAAATCGTCCTATTCATAGCCGATTCGTTTGTCTGGGGTCCGCTCTTACGTCCTCTACGTGGACTGGGATCCTGAACTCTACCCTCTTGCCCAGGCTTGCGCCGTGAAGTTGCCGCTTTCTGCCCGTACCCAGAGGGTCGCCAGCGGGCTTCCATAACCGGCTGGCATCATCGGCAGAATGAGTTGCGCACCACGTGGGCGCCGGGTAGCGTCCTAGGGCGCCTGCGACCACAACCAGTACCGGCTCTTACCTTGTGTCAGTCAAAAGGGGCGCCAACGGCCGCCTCATGCGGTGACTCACAGGCGGCTGTGACCGGCGGCACTGCTCATGAGTCTGCCGGCTGCCATTCTGTACCAACCCGCAGGCTGCTTCCCGCACCCGCCCTGAATGCCTGCCCGAGGAGAAACGCATGAACAGGAAATACGTAATTGTGTTGATTGTGCTTGCAGTTGCCGGCTTCGCCATCGGACACATGACTGCGGAAAATCATGCTCCGGTGAGCGCCAAGACCGCCGAGAACCTCTCCAGCGCCATGCACGGTGAAGCCTTTGCCTATGCCAAGTACATGCTCTATGCCGAACACGCACGGGCGGACGGCAACGAGGCCCTGGCCGATCTGTTCACCCGGACCGCCGAGACAGAGCTTACGGAGCACTTCGCCGAAGAGGCGGAGCTTGCCGGCCTGGTCGGGTCCGATGAGAACAATCTTCGCGAATCCATCAAGGGCGAGACCTGGGAGCACGAGCACATGTATCCCGACTTTGCCAGCCAGGCAAAAGCCGCCGGCGATACTGCGGCCGCAGCCCGTTTCCAAGAGATCGCCGGAGATGAAGGCCGCCATCGCGACGCCTACCAGAGCGCTCTCGACAAGCTCCAGGCTGGGCACGCCGAGGGCAGCAACTGAGTCCGTCGGGCAGGCCGGCTCCGGTCCTTATTCCCATGAAGGCGCGCAGAGGGAATCTTTGGGCGCCTGCGCGGATTCGCCGCCACCCTCGGACATCCGGACAAGAAAGGCTGTGCGCGAGAATCAAGCGGGCAAAGATTGGGCATGATTATAGAAATAATCTGCAAATTCAGGGCCTTATTTGTAAATAAATAGGGGGGTGGGGTCATGCGGTTTTGTCTTTGCGGGACGCGGAACCCCGGCCGAGGGCGCTGATCGCGACTTGGGCAGCGTAGAAGAGCGTGGTCGCCTCCTTGATTGTGATGGCACCGACGAGGATGCCGTCGGCGACGCAGGCGATGAAATCGCCGATGTTCTTCTCGCCGGAGAGCTTGGGCATGGCGTCGCGGTAGGCCTTTTCAGCGTAGTTCCTGGCCCAAGGGTCGGATTGGCCCTTTGCCTTTTGCGTCTTCCAGGCGCGGCGATAGGCGTCGAGGCAGCGGAGGACCGCGGGATTCTCCGATGAAGGCGCATCCGCGGGCGGGACGCCGTTAGGTGGAGTGGGAGTTGTGGTCATGGCGTGGTCTGCTCCTGGTCTGTGATGGAGACTGGTCTATCACCATGGTGCGCCGGGAAGGGGTAATTCTACGCAAAACGGATGGAGCGGGCGGCGGGGGAAAAGGACGTCGCCTGCCTGACTACGAGAATGCTGGGGGTAATTTACGCGGCGTGGAAGACTTCTACGTCGCGCTCGATGGTTCTTTTCAGTTGCAGCCGGGCCTTGGAGAGATCGTGCATCTGCTGAAGGTTGAGCCAGAACTCGGGACTGTTGCCGAAGAAGCGGGCCAGGCGCAGGGCGGTGTCGGGGGTGATGGCGCGCTTGCCCTTGACGATTTCGCCGATGCGCGTGGCGGGGACGCGAATTTTCAGAGCCAGGGCGTTCTGCGAGATGCCTAGCGGAATCAGGAACTCTTCGCGCAGCATCTTGCCGGGATGCGTGGCGACCCGCTTCAGGTTCCATCCGGTGGCCGGTCTGGCGATGGTCATGGTTGCTGCTCCTCTTCGCGCGCTTCGCCGTAGTTTTCGATTTCAGGCTACAGCGGCCTTTTCCCGCTTGGAACTGCGCACCTTGACCTGGACTTCGACGCGGATGTCCAGCCGGGTCAGGATCGTGAACAGGCGGTCGAGGGTGAAGCGGCTGAGGTCGGCGTTGCGGATGCGGGAGAAGTCGGCGGCGGCAATGCCGGTTTGAGCATGGGCGGCGCGGACGGTCAGTTTTTTCCGGTTGAGCGACCTGATGATCTCGGCGGCGAGGATGGCTTTCAATTGTTCGAGGTCTGGATTGGGATAACCGAAGTCGCGGAAGACGTTGCCGCTGCCGCGGACGAGTTCGATTTTCTCTTTTTTCATCGGAGCATCTCCTTGAGTTGCTTCAAGCGGCTCCGGACCAAGTCCACTTCATGTTGCGGAGTCTTGATACCCTGCGTCGATTTCTTCTGGAACCCGTGAATCACCCAGATTTCGTCGGCAATCTGCACGGCGTAGAGCACGCGAAAAGCGTTTCCGCGCAGCGGCAATGCAATTTTAAAGACTCCTGAGCCGACACCCTTGAATGGCTTGGCGATGTCGGCCTTATCGCCTTCTGCCGCGATGGTCAGGGCTCTATGACAGACGGCCTGTGCATCGGCCGGAAATTTCTCAAATTCCTTGCGGGCGGCCTTGATCCATGAAATGGGCCGCGTGTCTCTGATCCTGAGCTTGCTTTCGAGACTTCCGGAAGATTGTAGTCATATTTGACAACATATGTCAAGGAGGCTTCCCTCCCATGTCCCGGGCCGGGACATGGGGCACCCGGCAACTGAAGGTGATGAAGTGCGGCGCTTCCCCGCTCTGAAACCGTTTCAGCCCGCTCGGCATGGACCTCATCTTGGCCCCATACCGCCCGCTCATCGCAAAGAACGCGATGAACGGGGCACAGCCTCTCACCTCTCAGCTCACTACTTCTCGGTGTTTGACCGGGCCACCTGCCGATCCGCCGAGTCCCCCAAGGACGGCTGAGGTTCGTGGTCTCCCACCCATCCACGATAAGACTGTGGATGGATGGGGCACAAAAGGTTCGTGGTTACTTATGACCGGGCCACCCGGCTGGTTCGCGATGAGGTGCTGGCAGTGGCATGAAGCTGCCCCGCGACTTGAGCGGTGAGGACCTCATCAAGCACCTCTTGGAACTTGGAAGCGGGGACTTGCGGCACCCAGCGCTTGGGCGCTCTGAAACCGTTTCAGCCCGCTCGGCATGGACCCCATCTTGGCCCCATACCGCCCGCTCATCGCAAAGAACGCGATGAACGGGGCACAGCCTCTCACCTCTCAGCTCACTACTTCTCGGTGTTTGACCGGGCCGCTTGCCGATCCG
>JAKABE010000081.1 GCA_021801945.1 Acidobacteriota bacterium | reverse complement strand
GGCGATCCACGCCCGGCGCCGCAGCCCTTCGATTCCATAGTTCCGCACGCTTCCTCATACGCCCGGCCTCGCTTCTCTTCGTCCCGGCTTGGATCTTGAGGAGCGGTGGACGGCTGATCTTCGATCTGCGCCTGGGTCCCGGGCAGGCGACTCGATCTTTCCGGTTGGGGGCTTGGCCGGCCCCGCGTCGGCTTGCGAAGTCTGTTTGCCTGAGGCCATCTGCAGCACCACCTGCCGGTCGAAGCGCAGATCCACACTGGCAAGCTGCGGATACTGCTGGCGCCACCGCGCGATGTACTGTCTATAGCGCAGGTAGCGCTCCAGAAAGTGACTGTCGCCAAAGTGAACCAGAATGTCGCGGCCCTGCTCGGGCATCAGCACGCGCGCGTCCTCTGGGTCGGTTAGGTCGATCTCAGAGATTTGCTCGGAATAGTGCTGCCCGGTCGAGTCTAGTGCGGCCATCAAGCGCAGGTAAACCGCCATACGCTCTTTGCGCGAGGCGGCCGAGTCGCCGGCGTCGATTCCCGTCAGCACCGGGAACGAATAGTGGTGACCGGCCATCGCCTCAGGCGACATCGACAGAAGAACCCCATCCGCGTCCACCAACCCGATCTGCTCGCCGCGCCGCACAAAGGCCACCGGCTGGCGCTCCACCACCGCCACGCGAATCTGGTTCGGGAGCAACCGCATTACCGTGGCCCGCTCAACCCAGGGGATCGCCTCCAGTTCTTTACGCCGGTCTTCCAGAGGCACAAAAAACACGTTGCGACCGATGTCGGAACCGAAAACTCCCAGCATTTCGCGGCGGCTCACCTCGCTGAGCCCAGTAGCTTGAATGTCACTGGTTCCGGCGATGCGGAAGCGCGCGTCGTGTTCCAGATCGCTCCGCAGCCGCAGGCCAGCCACCGTCAGGCTACCCAGCACGATCAGAACGCCGGCCGCGAGAAAGAGGCGCCCCGCTTTCGTTGCCGGCCGCCACCACCGTCCGCCTGGTCTGCGAAAAGCGCCCCACCCAGGCCGCGCATTGTCGTCCTCGTCGAGGTCCTGGTCCAGATCGTCGAACTCCAACGGCATACCCGGAGCGCCGCGCCGCAACCGTCCCGTGCCGGGCACACCTTGCCCTCTGCGCTGCGAGCGGAATGCCGCGGGCGCTTCATCCTCCCACAGCGGAAGACGGGTTGTGCCGTTGCCCTGTTTTGTCACGCCTGAGCAAGGTCGTGAGAGTCGCCAGTTTTCACTATAGCCCCGCTTCGCCTCGGCTTTTCGATCATGCAAAGGGGGGAATCCACCCCGTTACGGGCTCAATTCATTTGAGACCGCCACGACAGCTCCCCGAGCCGCTCATGCAGCGGTGATCGCACGATGTGAATTCGTCAAACATCCGGACTCCCATTGCCCCGCGCCGGAGGCGCAGTGGATGCTAGACCCGCGCGTCAGTGTGAGGAACCGGCTCCCTTCGTGTCGCCATGCTAACCTGAGACTTCCACTCCTTGGAGAGTGCTCTTGCTATCCAGCCGCTTCCTCATTGCCGTCTTCGAGTTTGTTATCCTCTTGTTTTCACTCAGCTTTCACGAGTGCGCCCATGCGTGGATGGCCTCGCGCCTGGGCGACCAGACCGCGCGCCTGGAAGGCCGCATTACGCTCAACCCCATGTACCATGCCGACCCCATCGGCACCCTCCTCTTTCCCGCACTCATCATCTTCGGCCCCTTTATCGGCTTCAACTTCTTCAGCGGCTTGCTGGTGGGTTGGGCCAAGCCCACTCCCGTCATCACCCGCAACTTCCGCAAGATCCGGCGCGACGACAATCTGGTCACGCTGGCCGGGCCGGTCTCGAACCTCATCCTCGTGGCGGCGGCCTTCCTCATCCTTGCCGTCATTATTGTCGCCATTCCTGGCGGGCGCGCGCTGGTGCTTTCGAGCTTCGCCGGCGGCCTCGTTTTGGGAACTCCTGCCGGGCTGCAAGCCGTCACTTTGCTCGCGTTACTAACCATCGAAGTTAATCTCTCGCTCTTCTTCTTCAACCTGCTTCCCATTCCGCCCCTCGACGGCAGCCGCCTGCTGCGCAATTCCCTGCCCTACAACGCCGTGGTGGCCTATGACCGGATCCCTATCTGGATCAGCTACCTGCTCATGATCTTCGTGGGCGGCTACGTGCTGATGGCCCTTCTCCGCCCTTCGTTGGGCATCGTCTTCTCGGCGCTGTTGAGCATCTGAGCCGCTTTCGCGTGATTTCGCAACTCCACCTGCGGATCTCCGGACCCGCACATGACAGAAATCGATTACCAATCGATGCAGCCGCGATGCGATAGCGGTCCTCCGATTTGTTTAGAGTGGAAACGAACTTCCGGGTACACTTTTCTCAAGATAACGCTCCTTTGCAGGCCTCTCAGCATTTCATAGAAATTTGGAGAACCGCCAAGGTTCTCTGGCCGCTTCACTCTGTACAGCCGAGGCAGTTCCCATGTCCCCTATTTGGACATGGGAACCCAAAAAGCTGATGGAACGAACTCCTCTGATCAGAGGCCAAGAACGAAAAAAGGATTGCCGTATCCCAGTCGAGGCTTTGGGAGCAGGGCAGGCCGAGAATCCACCCAGCGAGTGGATCGCGGGGTGAAAAAAGCCCCCCACACACCCCGCGTGGACTTCAGCTCTGGCTCGGATACGCCAACCGTGGTGTTGCTTTAGACGATCCAGCCGCCACCTACCACCTCATCGCCGTCGTAGAACACTGCAGCCTGGCCCGGCGTTACGGCGCGCTGCGGTTCGTCGAAGGTGGCTTCGACCTCGTCTGGAGAAGCAGACGGATTCAGCGTAGCCCATGCCGGTTCGTGCCGGTGGCGAATCTTTGCCCGCACCCGCATTGGCTCGCGCAGTTCCGGAACGCTGATCCAGTTCAGCCTCCGTACGCGCAGCGCGCGGGTGCCCAATTCAGCGTCCGCGCCCACGGTCACGCAATGGCTCACAGGATCGATCTTCAACACATAGAGCGGCGCTGGGCCCTGGGGACGCCCGACTGCGCCCAGCCCCTTGCGCTGGCCCACCGTGAAGTTAAAGATTCCCTCATGCTGCCCGACAACTTCGCCGTTGGCGGCTACCAGTTCGCCGGCGGTCTCCGGAATCTGCTCGCCCTGCTCTTCCAGATACGCCGTCAAAAACTGCTTGTAATCACCGCCTGGGATGAAACATATCTCCTGCGAGTCGGGCTTGTCGGCCAGCTTCAGTCCGTGCTGGCGGGCCGTCTCGCGCACCTCGGGCTTGGTCATGCGGCCCAACGGAAACAGCGTGTGCGCCAACTGCTCCTGCGTCAGCCCGAACAGAAAATATGTTTGGTCCTTGGCCAAGTCCGCGGGCCGCTTCAAGATCCACCGCCCGCGCGCCTCATCGAACTCGTTCACAGCGTAGTGGCCAGTGGCGATGTGCTTTGCGCCAATCGACCGCGCCGTCTTCAGCAACTGATCGAACTTTAGGTGATTGTTGCAGAGCGAACACGGAATCGGCGTCCGCCCGGCCAGATACTCGTCCACAAAGGGCCGCACCACGTCGCGCTCGAAACGCTCCTCCTGATTCACCACGTAGTAGGGAATGCCCAGTTGCTCGGCGACGCGCCGCGCGTCGTAGACATCATCGAGCGAGCAGCAGCGGCCGGCCTTGGGGGCGTCGGGAATTCCGTGCCGTCCCGCCAGCCGCGTCTGATCCCAGAGCTGCAGCGTCAGTCCTACCACCGTCTCGCCGGAATGGGCGAGGATTGCCGCCGCCGTCGAGGAGTCCACCCCTCCAGACATGGCCACGGCAATGGTTGTGTGCGTCATAAGTACAGCCTCTAGCTCCTAGCCTCTAGCCTTTTCTTGCGGTTCGAGGGTCGTAGTTCGGCCCTGATTTCTTCACGATTTCAATCCGTGCGATGTGCGCGCTGCACATTCAAATCCCCAGCCGGCAACGATCAAGCTGGCAGCTAGAAGCTAATAGCTAGGAGCTGCTTCTATCGGCGCCAGCGCCCGCAAGTGTTCCACGGCTTCCGGAACCGCGCGCAGCACTTGGTCCACGTCCTCGTCGGTCGCCGTCTTCAGCAGGCTGAAGCGCAGGCTCGCCCGCGCCGCGTTCTTGTCCAACCCCATGGCCATGAGCACGTGGCTGGGCTCGGTCGATCCCGAGTGGCACGCCGAGCCTCCGCTCACCGCAACGCCCTTCAAATCCAGAGCGATCACCAGTGCCTCGCCCTCCACCTGTTCGAAGCGCATGTTGGTTGTATTGGCTACGCGCGGCGCGCCTGCGCCGTTCACGCCGGTGCCCGCAATCTCCAGAATCCCCGCTTCCAGCCGGTCGCGCAGCTGCGCCACCCGCTCCATCGTCCCGTCTTCCAAATCCTTTATCGCCAGTTCCACGGCCTTGCCCAGGCCCACGATGCCGGGAACGTTCTCAGTGCCGGCGCGCATCCTGCGCTCGTGGTTTCCGCCCAGCAGCAATGCGTCCAGCGGCGTGCCCCGCCGCACATACATCGCGCCTACGCCCTTTGGCCCGTGCATCTTGTGCGCGCTGATGGTGAGCGCATGACAGCGGAGCCGCCGCACGTCCAGCGTCACCTTACCCGCGCCCTGTACTGCGTCGATGTGAAAAAAAACATCCGCCACCGCCGCGATCTTGCCGATCTCATCCACCGGCTGCAAGACTCCAGTCTCGTTGTTGGCCAGCATCACACTGATCAGTTTCGTCTCCGGGCGCAGCGCCACGCGGATGGCTTCGGGATCGATCAGCCCGTCGGGCTGCGGCCCCACAAACGTCACCGCCGCGCCGCACTCGGCCGCCCGTTCGGCCGCGCGCATCACCGCCGAGTGCTCAATGGACGTGGTGATCATGTGATCGCCTTCGTGCAACAGGCCGAATATCGCCGTGTTGTCGCCCTCCGTCCCACCGGAGTTGAACACGACTTCGGCGTCCCGGCAGTTGAAGAACCGCGCCAGCGTCTCCCGCGCATGGTCCACCGCAGTCCGGGCCTGCTGCCCAGGCGTGTGGATCGACGAAGCGTTCCCGAACCGCTCCATCCAATAGGGGCGCATCACCTCCATCACCTCCGGAAGCAGGGGTGTGGTGGCGTTCGCATCCATATAGATTCTGCGCATGAAGGGGAAGCCTCCTCCTTTCATTTTATGCGGAGTTGCGGTTCTCCGCTGTGTTCCAGTCCTCTTTGGCGCGCCCCGCGTCCCGCTCGGCTGCCAGCAGCCACAGCCGGCCCCGGGCGCAAGCCAATCTCCGCAGCTTTTTCTTTCCCTAACCTGCCCTCCGTCTGCTAGGCTGGCCTCATCGGGCCCCACGGCCTGCTCGCGGCCGCGGCCTCCGGTTCATTCTCCGGAATCCCAAAAAACGAGTCTGAAGGAGTTTCCATGAAGCCGATACACCGTCTATTCACGGCGGCTTGTCTTGCCGCCGCATTCGGTTGCTGCATCCTCGCCTCCCAAGCCCAGGCACAGTCCGCTGCCGCCAAGTCAATCCTCCCCATGGTGAGCCATATTCAAAGCGAAATCCTCGGCATGGCTGAGGCCATGCCCGCCGACAAATACAACTTCGCTCCCACAAAGGCAACCTTTGCGCCCGGTTCGCCGGCTGAATTCGCCACCGTCCGCACCTACGGCCAGGAGCTCACCCATATTGCCTCCATGCCCTTCTTTATCCTCGCACCGCTCGGCGTCAAGCCCGATCCTGGCGTCAATCCCCGCTCCTTTGCATCGCTGACCTCAAAGAGCGACATCATCAACGCCCTCAAAGAGTCCTTCGCCTACGAAAACAAGGCCCTCGCCACGGTTACGGCAGAGAACTTGTTTAATCCGATGGGCCCGCGCCACATGCCCATGATGGGCATGCTCATCATGATGATGAATGATTATGGCGATCACTACGGGCAATTAGTGGAATACCTGCGCATGAATGGCCATATTCCGCCCACCACCTTGCACCAGATGCAAATGCGGGCCAAAGGCCAGCACCACCCCATGTAATCGACCGGATGCGCGATTGCGCAAGGCGGTCTGCCGGCCCCTTGCCGGTTCGCGCGTATGCGCGGCTCGCACGAGCAGAGAGTTTTGAGTGAACTCTCTGCTTGCCACGCCGATCAGGCAACCAGTCTCGGAGCGTGATTCCCCGCGTCAGCAGCGCATCGAGCCGCCGCTTCCCGCTAGAATGCCATCAGTACCGCGCTGAATCTGCCGGTCAGTCTCCCATGAACTCAGCCTTCAACGCCAATCCCACCTCCAACCCACGCATTCTCATCCTCGGCGCCGCCGGCCAACTCGGCCACGAACTGGCGCACTGCTTTGCCGGTTTCGGTTCCGTCACCGCTGCAGCGCGCGAGGCCGCCGATCTCACGGCTCCGGATCAACTCCGTGCTGTCATCCGCCGCGTCCAGCCTGAACTCATCCTCAACGCGGCCGCCTACACGGCTGTGGATCGCGCTGAAGCGGAGCCCGAACTGGCTTACGCCATCAACGCCGAGGCACCCCGCGTTCTCGCCGAAGAGGCGCTGCGATGCGGCGCTCTCTTCGTCCACTACTCCACCGACTATGTTTTCGATGGCCGCAAAGAGGAACCGTGGACCGAAGCCGATGCACCCAACCCGCTCAACGTCTACGGCGCCTCCAAGCTGGCTGGCGAGCAGTCCATTGCGGCCCTCGGCTGCAAATACCTCATCTTCCGTACCAGTTGGGTCTACAGCCCGCACGGACGCAACTTTCTGCTCACCATGCTGCGCCTGGCCCGCGAGCGCACCAGCCTGTCGATCGTGGGCGACCAGACCGGCGCGCCCACGACCGCCATCGAACTGGCCCGCGCCACGCGCGCCATTGTGAGTGGCATCCTGGCGGGGCAATATGGCGCTCCTCAAGAGTGGCGCGGTCTCTATCACATGACCTGCGCCGGGGCCGTCTCCTGGTTCGGCTTCGCCCAGGCTATCTTTGCCCGCGCCTCCGAGCTGCTCGCCCTCCAACCGCCTCAGCTCGTCCCCATCGCCACGGAAAACTATCCCACGCCGGCCGCGCGCCCGCGCAATTCCGTTCTCTCCAATGCCAAGCTTCATGCCCGCTTTGCTGTCCATCTGGCGGCCTGGCAATCCGCACTGGAAGAGAGCGTTCAGGCCCTGCGCGCCCCGGAATAAGCGCCCGAAACGGGACTGCAAGTACCGCGGCCCCCTGCCCCCCGCTCAACCCCTGTGATTCCCACCCTATTGACCTTCATCTGCGAAGGCCTATAATTTGTCAACTTCCAAGAGCGGAGGTGTCACCATGGCGCCTGCGACCTCCCGTCGCGCCTTTCTCTCCGCGGGGCTTTCCGCCGGTCTCCTGGCTCCTCTGGCTGGCGCAAATCCCTCCGTCGGCCTCTTCAAACCCGTTGGCGAAGAGCCCTCCGGCTCCTCCGTCAAGCTCGCCTACAAGACCCTAGGCCGCACCGGCCTTAAGGTCACCACCGTCGGCTTCGGTTGCATGATCACCTCCGACCCCAGCGTCATCGAGCGCGCCGCCGACCTCGGCGTCAACTACTTCGATACCGCGCGCAGCTACCAGCACGGCAACAACGAACGCATGGTCGGCGCGGCCCTCGGCGCCCGGCGCAAGCAAGTCGTCCTGTCCACCAAGACCGAGGCTGACGACAGCAAAGGGGCGATGCAGCAGCTCGAAACCAGCCTCCGCGAACTGAACACCGATTACGTCGACATCTGGTACCTCCATGGCCTGAGCAGCCCCGGCGAAGTGCCCGCCGGCATGATCGAGGCGCAACAGCTCGCCAAAAAGCAGGGCAAGACCCGCTTCATCGGCATCAGCACGCACAGCGGCCAGCCCGAACTCATCCCCTGGATGGCCCGGCAGGGCGTCTTCGATGTGGTTCTCGCCGCCTACAACTTCACCATGGGTCCGGAGATGGACGCGGCCGTCGCAACCGCGGCCAAGGCCGGTATCGGCGTGGTGGCCATGAAAGTGATGGCCGGGGGATTCCGCCGCTTTAGCCCCGGCGGGCCGCTGGGGCGCAAGTTCTCTCAATCCGGGGCCATGCTGGCCGCGCTGAAGTGGGTGGTCAAGAATCCCGACGTCGCCACCACGATTCCCAGCATGACCGACATGGATCAGCTCAATGAGAACCTCAAGGCCATGGCGGAGCCCTTGTCGGCTTCGGAGGCTAAGCTGCTTGCGGCGCACCTCGATCGCATCACACCGCTCTACTGCCGCATGTGCGGCCGGTGCGAGGGCGCCTGCGCGCAGGGCCTGCCGGTGGCCGATGTTCTTCGCTGCCTCACCTATGCCGACGGCTACGGCCAATTTGCCCTGGGCCGGGAGCGTTACCAGGAGCTCGCTCAAGCGAGCCAGGCCGCGCGCTGCGCCGACTGCTCCGCTTGTACCGTCCACTGCCCTTACGGCGTTCATGTGGCCGCGCGCATGGCTCGCGCGCAGGAGATCTTCGCGTGAAATGCGCCGCAGCTCTGTTTGCCCTCGCGCTGTGCGCCAGCCTGGCCGGCGCACAGAACGTCCTCGACTGCGCTCTCGTCCCCGGCTGGGAACAGACCGGCGCGCCCCGCCAGTACGATTCCAGCAACCTCTACCAGTACAAGGACGGGGCCGCCGAAGGCTACTTCATCTTCGGGTTTGTTCGCATGAGCACCGTCGAGTGCAAGGCGGGGGCGAATATGCTCACCATGGACCTCTCCGAGATGACCGATGCCGACGCGGCCTATGGGCTGTTCTCCGCCAACGTCGATCCCGCGCAGGCCATCCTCGGGATTGGTATGGGCGCCCAGGTGCAGGCGCAGAGCGCCAGCTTCGCCAAGGGCAAATACTACGTGGAACTGGTGGAAGTGGCCGCCGACCCCAGCCGGGACGACTCAGCCACACTCCGCACTTTTGTCGGCGCGCTTGAAGCGCGTCTCCAGGGCCGCGCCACTCCGCCGGTTCCCATCAGCTGGTTTCCCGAAGGAAAGGTAGCGCCGGTCCGGATGGTTCCCGAAAGCGTCCTGGGCTTGCACGAGCTCCAGCGCGGCTACGTGGCCAAGTACTCCGAAGGGCAGGCCTTCATTGTCCTCGAAAACTCGCCGGACCGGGCGTCTTTTCTGCTCAAGGCGCTGCGCAACCGCTTTCCCGGCGCGGTCTCCGCAGAGGTTGGCGACGAAGCGTTCCAGGTGAAGGCCCCCTATCTTGGCGGCTTCTGCATCTTCCGCAAGGGCACGGTTCTGGCCGGTTACGCCAACCTTGCCGACGGCGAGCAAGCGGCCTCACGGGCGGCGGCGCTCGCCGATCGCATTCCCTGACGGCTTCTGCCCGGTGATCGCGGGTGGCACGGTCCAATGCGCCGTGCTACTCCTGCGCAGCACGCGCATTGGCTCTTCCCGGGAAAATTAGCGGGCGCGCTTCCTTCTTTGAAAGCTCGCGGATGTTAGCATCAAAGTTGACCGATGCATATAAAGAAACTGCAGATTATTCCCCTGGGAGGGCTGGGTGAGTTCGGCATGAACTGCCTTGCTCTGCGCTGGGAAAACGACATCATTGTGATCGACGCCGGGCTCATGTTCCCCGAGTCGGAGCTGCTGGGCGTGGACATCGTCGTCCCTGACATCTCCTACCTGGTTGAAAACAGACAGCATGTGCGCGCCATCATCCTCACCCACGGCCACGAGGACCACATCGGCGGCCTGCCCTGGATTCTCAACGAGCTCAAGGTTCCCGTATACGCCACCGAGTTCACGCTGGCCTATGTAGAGGGCAAGCTCGAAGAGCACGAACTGCTCGACGAAACTGAGCTGATCGAAATTGCGCCCAGGGAAAAGTTCACCCTGGGCCCATTCACCATCGAGCCCATCCATGTTACGCACTCGCTGGTGGATTGCGTGGCTCTGGCCATCGAGACGCCCGTGGGCGTGGTCATCCATACCGGCGACTTCAAGATCGACCTGGCGCCACTGGATGGCAAGGCCTTCGACCTGCACACCTTTGCCGAGTACGGCAAGCGCGGCGTGCTGGCGCTGCTGCAGGACTCGACCAACGTCGAGCGACACGGCTATACGCCGGGCGAGCGCGCCGTGATTCCGCGGCTCGACGAGGTGTTCACGCAGACCAGGAAGAAGCTATTCTTCAGTTGTTTCTCTTCATCCATCTACCGCATCCGTATCGCTCTCGAGCTGGCGCGGGCGCACGGCCGCAAAGTGGCGATCGTGGGGCGGTCGATCCAGGAGAGCACGGAGGTGGCCGAGGACCTGGGCTACCTCGACATTCCGACCGGACTGGTAATCCAGCCCGGACAAATCCGTGATTACGCGCCGGAGCAGTTGATGGTGCTCATCAGCGGCACCCAAGGC
>JAKABE010000080.1 GCA_021801945.1 Acidobacteriota bacterium | reverse complement strand
CGGCCGGCCTAGGCGAAACCCACCGCGTGCAGCACCTGAGATCCGGTGCAAGAAGAGGTGCTGACGATGTGCAGGGCTCGGCTGCTCCAGTGGGAGGGCATCTGCCGCCCCCCGCTGGCCTCGTCCGCAGCGGAGCCGGCCGCCTGCAAATACATCTGGTAGGGCGAAACGCCGAGCGCCAGGCAAAGGGCGCGGTCGCGATAGTAGGGAAAGAACCAGTCGTAGCCCGGACGCAGCGCCAGGGCCGCGCCCACCTGCACGGCTTCATGGCCCGCGGCTGAGACCTGGAAATAAATCTTTTGCTGGCGTTTGAGCAGGATTTCGCGGTCGTCCACGCGGCGCGACAAAAACATCAGCCGGTAGATTTCGATCAACTGTTGTGCGCTCAAGCCGTCTTCGGCGGCTCGCTGGGGAACCCGCGCACGGGAAAGTGCTACTTCCATTTCCTGACCCCCAAATCTATTCTTATCCGCAACCACGCCTGATTGTACAGCGGGCTTCCAGTGCCCGGCGCGGGTAGCCCGATCCCCTGGGAGCCCGGCTCCAAGCCTGGATCGTTGGGAACCTGCCGGACCAAAGAAGATGCCCGCGAAGCCGTCCGCCGCCGGCGAAGACCACTGCATCCCCTCATCGAATCAACGGAGGAAACGGCGATGGCTCAATGGTTTGAGCGCCAACGGGCCCAAAGCTCATTTCGCTCTTAACCTTGCGCGCCAGCTTTTCAATCTCACTCACTTTGCGAAGCTGGGCCTTCGTCAGCTCTCCGGCCTGGCCGCCATTCACCTCCGCATTCAACTCCTTGGCCAGCTTCAGAAGCTTATTGGTGTTGGCAACCAGCGACCTCTGGCGCTGTTCGTTCAACACTTTCAGCCTCTTTGCGGTGAAATCAGGGTTCGCCTCGTGGAATGGCGGCGTTCCGCCCCAATGGGGCGGAACGGGAGGGCGCCTGGAGTTTGGTGTGGTGTTTTGGGCCAGCAGGTTGTCCTCTGCGTGCCAGGGCCCCTGCGCCGCCCAGGGCAGTACCGACACTACTTCCGCTAACAGAGTCAGGCCGATCATCATGCCGGGCAAGAGCCGCCGCTGGCGGGTGAAACGGCTCGTCACTCCAGGCTGCCGTTTGTCCTGGCAGCGCCAGCCGTGCGGATTCATCTTGCTCATCGCTTCCACGGCTTGCCTCAAGGCCTCTTCACCGCGGGTCGCATCTGATCCTTGACGGTGTGAGCCAGTTTCTCGATGTGGTCGGCCTGGCGGACTACCTTCACCGAAAGTTCATCCTTTGTGGTTTTGTCTACCGCAGCCTTCAGCGCAGTGGCCATTTTGAACAAGTCGGCGCACTCGTCGCGAATCTGCTGCCTGCGTTGATCTTGGATCGTGCTGACAACTGTACCGGCGTTCTTTGGCTTCGCCGTTTGCCCGGCTGCGTGTCCCTTATCCTCGGCGCAAGCTCGGGAGGTCGCGGTCGCGGCCGGCGCTGGTGAAAGTGCGTGGGCGTCAGTCGTTCCCGCAACAGCCAGCGCAACTGCAACAAGAAGCGCGCCAACACGCTGTTGTACGTCATTTATCGGCGACAACGACGTCCGCAATCTCGTCCCGATGCGCCCCGCCTTCATGGCTGACCTCCGACTCGTGCCCGGAACCAGCCAGTATTCCGGCTTTGCTGCCCACAGTCTAGTCTAGAATAAGGAGTCTTGGCATGTTTTCGCTGCTGTGCGCGGTCACCTGGATTTGGCTCGCGGAAAACCCCTACCTGGGCAAGGTCATCAACGGCTGGATCGCCGGAAGTCAGGATTTTTTCTACACCAAGCTGCCGCACCTGCTGGTGATCGCTGTCATCGCGTTTCTGCTCAACAGGCTGCTCCATGTGATTTCTCACCGCATGATCAGCGTGGCGGAGCGGCACGCGGTCGGACCGCAACGCATAGCTGAGGTAAAGACGCTGGCCGGAGTTGTTCGTACTACGGGCCTGGCCATCATCAGCCTGATCGTCGGCCTGCAAGTCCTGTCCACCGTGGGTCTCAACCTCGGCCCACTGCTGGCCTCTGCCGGAGTCGCAGGCATCGCCATCGGCCTAGCCGCGCAGAATATTGTCCGCGACGTGCTCAACGGCGTTCTCATCCTTATCGAGGGTCAGTTCAGCGTGGGCGATATGGTCAGGCTCGCCAGCTTCAGCGGCACGGTCGAAACCATGACCTTGCGCAAGACCACAGTCCGTGACAACGACGGCACGCTTTACGTGATTCCCAACTCCCAGATCACCACCGTCGCTAACCTCAGCGCCGGTTACTCCTCGGCCACGGTCAACGTCAGCGTTGATATTTCCGCCCACCCTGACGAGGTTCTGGACCTACTCCGCAGCGTCGCCATGGAAGTCCGCAACGACGACGAGTTCAAGGGGCTCTTTATCGCCGATCCGCAGGTTTTGGGAGTGGATGCAGTGAAGGGCTCCGAAACCATTTATCCCGTGGTCTTCAAAACCATTGCCAACAAGCAATATGCGCCCATTCGCGAGTTTCGTCGTCGCGTGCGCATCGCGCTAGACGAGCATCATCTGCTCCCCGGCGACCCCTACCGCGTCTTCAATCCCCCCAGCAGCCAAGTCAATCCGGGGACCGGCCAGCCCTCTCACGAAGCCGCACCGCCGCGCCAGCCGCCTACTCCCGCAACTGACGATGGCAATCCCTTCACCAGCAAATAGGCAGTAGCCGACGAATCCTTTGGGGAAGCGGGCAGGGAAGGCGAGTAATCCGTAAGAGCTGAAAGGCCGGGTTGTTTGGGGAGACGCTCTTACAATCGCGCTAAAACTGCTCCCTTTAGAGGGCCTCACGATTTTCGACCCGTCAGACAGTCCCGAATCCGTCTCGATCCTCAGCCCACCGACTCAAGTGCCTGCAAAAGCTGCTCAGCATCGGTGACCGGCGGGAGGCACGTCCGGCCGCGGCATATGAGCGCCCACGCCTGCGCGCCTGCCGGCCGTGGGACATGCAGTAGCGTCTCTTCCAGCGCCTCCGGCACTCCGCCTGCAACCAGCCGGGACGGCGCGATGCGCATCACCGTCTTGTTCACAGCGAAGCGCGCCACAGCCGTGGCCTCCAGGCGAGCGGCCTCCGGCCCTGAGCCAACTACGATCACCTGTACTGGATCCTGGATCAGCCGTTCCAGCGCCAGCCCGTAGCTGCCCACATAGAGCCCAAAGTGCTCCACGATTCCCGCGAAGCTCGCCAGCGTGTCTTCGGCGATGTCGCGGTACTCCCGCCGCCCGCTCAGCATCTCCAGACGCAGGAGCGCCGCCGCCGCCGTGGGATTTCCCGCTGGCGTTGGCGAGTCCTGCAGTGGCTTCCGCCGCGCGGCCAGCGCTCCCAGCGGTGCCGGTCCATCGCTCGGTGCGGCGGCATCAAAGAATGCTCCCGCCACCCGGTCATAGAACCGCGCGATCATTGCATCCGCCAGCTTCATGCCCACGCGGTAGAAGTTCATGTTCCCACTTGCGAGCCATGCATCGATTGCCGCGTGCAGCGTGAAGGCGTAGTCATCCAACGTCCCCGGTGCCTTCTCGGAAGGCGCGGTCCCGTCCCCGTATGCAATCACGTGATAAAGCGTCGACTCCCCATCCCACGCCTCGTCCAGCAGACGATTCAGCGTGCGCAGCGCGAACTCCTGCGCATCCTCCATGCGCAGCACCCGCGCCGTCTCCAAGTACGCGGTCACCCCCATCGCATTCCAGCCTGTATAGAGCGTGCGGTCGATAAAAGGCGCCGGCCGCCGTGCCCGCGCCGCCAGCAGCTTCTTCCGCACCCGCTCGATTACCGGCCGCAGCTCCTCGGCGGTTCTGCTTCGTTCCGCTGCAAATTCGGCCAGCGATTGCTTTAGGTGCAGCACATTCTTAGCCGGATTGTGATGCATGTCGCCCAATTCGCCAATGTCCCAATACGCCGCTGCCAGATCCAGTTCCTCGCCGTCCAGCTCTGCCCGCGCCTCGTCCAGCGTCCACGTAAAGTAGTCGCCGTCGTCGTCCAGGCCCACGTCGGCGTCCTGCGAGGCGTAAAATCCGCCGCGCTCTCGGTCGGTCATTGTAGTGTCTAGCCAACTGACGATCTCCTGCGCCGTTCGGAGAAAATCCTCTCGGGCGATGTTAGGGACGGGGCTCTGGAACCCGTGCACGAAATTGCGCAGCAACTCGGTGTTGTCGTAGATCATCTTCTCGAAGTGGGGCACGATCCACCGCTCGTCCACGGAATAGCGGTGAAACCCGCCCGCGAGCTGGTCGTAGACGCCGCCCCTCGCCATCTTTGCGAGGGTGGTTTCGAACGCCTCGCGCGCTTGTTCGTTGTCTCGGCTCACCGCGATTTGCAGCAGCAGGTCCAGAGCTGCCGGATGCGGAAACTTCGGCTGCCCTCCAAACCCTCCAAAGCGGGCGTCGAACCGGCTGAGCGCCGCCCCGGCGATCTTCTCCACCAGCGCCGCTGAAATCTCGCCTTGCCCGGAGAAGCTCTCGTTGTGCTCAATGGCGGCCATCACGCTGGCGGCGGTTTCGACAGCCTCATCGCGCCGTTCGCGCCACACATGGGCCATAGCCGCCAGTACCCGCCCGAACCCCGGCCGTCCGTAGCGGTCTTCGCGCGGCAGATACGTTCCACCGAAGTACGGTCGTCCGTCCGGCGTCAGGATCGCAGTCAGCGGCCAGCCTCCCTGTCCACTGATCGCCGACACCGCCGACTGGTAGCGCGCATCCACATCCGGACGCTCGTCTCGGTCCACCTTCACGGCCACATAGTGCCGGTTGATCAGATCGGCAATCTCCGGGTCCTCATACGACTCCCGGTCCATCACGTGGCACCAATGGCACCACACGGCCCCGATGTCCAGCAAGATCGGTTTGTTCTCGGCCTGAGCCTGCGCAAATGCCTCTTCGCCCCACGGCCGCCACATCACGGGTTGATGTCGCGCCGAGCGAAGATAGGAGGAAGCCGCATGTCGCAGCAGATTGCCGTTTGTCTCTGTGGAAGCCTTCTCGTGCATGGGCTGAGGATAAACCGCCGCGGGCAAGAGTTGCCACGGTTATCTGGCTCCCGCCGCTTCGCCCAATACAGCAAGGCTTCAGGGCGAGGGCACGATGGCCCGGGTGCGGGTGCGGGTAGGGCAACCGGCACAAAGGCCAGGGGAATGCCGTGCCTTCCGCGAATCTTGTCTGAGCGAAGGCGCGCGGGCGGGGGAGCGGTACAATGCGAACGAGCCGTACCGGGAGGAGGGCCCATGCGAAAGCATTGGATCAAGATTGTTCTTGTGATTGCTGGTTTAGCGGTTGCTGTGCTCGTGGCCCTGCCGTTTTTTGTCGACGCCGACACTTTTCGGCCCGTGCTCGAGCAGCAGCTCTCGAGCGCGCTGGGGCGGAAGGTGTCGCTGAGTCACCTGAGTTTATCGCTTATCACCGGAAGTCTGGATGCGAATGACATTGCCATCGCCGACGACCCCGCCTTCAGTAGGGCGCCTTTTCTTGAGGCCAGGACGTTCCGCATCGGCGTGGAGATTCTGCCGCTGCTCCTCCACCGGCAGATGCACGTCACTTATCTGACGGTGGACTCGCCCGTCATTCATCTGATCCAGGCGCAGAATGGCAAGTGGAATTTCTCGAGCATCGGCGGTGCGGATCCGAGCCCGGGAAATGGACAGCCGGGCACCATCCCCGACTTCACGGTGGGCGAGTTGACGATCAACAATGGCCGCGCGACGGTTTCGTCGCTGCCGTCCACAGGCAAGTCTTTTGTGTACTCAAAAGTAGACCTCAACGTGCGCCAGTTTTCGCTCGCGAAATCCTTTCCGTTTCGCCTTTCCGCTAGTCTGGCCGGCGGGGGCACTCTCCATCTGAACGGAACCGCGGGTCCGCTGGCGAGCCAGAACGCCTCCGACACGCCATTCCACGCCAGCCTTGAGATCCAGCATCTGGATCCGGTGGCGGCGGGGCTTGTGAATCCGAGTAAGGGTATTTCGATGGTGGCCGACATCAATGCACAGGTGGAGTCGGACGGCACGACCATGAACAGCACGGGGAAGATCGTGGCTTCGCACCTGCAACTGACGCGCACTGGCTCGCCGACCCCGCGTCCGGTGCACATCGACTACACGATTGCGAACGATCTGGCAGGGCGCACAGGCCAGGTTTCAGATCTTGCCATTCAAACAGGCTCGGTGGCTGTGCATGTGAAGGGAGGATACCGGCTGACGCCGCAAACGGTCGTCCTGGACCTGCGGATGGCCGCGCCCAGTCTGCCCATCGATCAATTACAGCAACTGCTGCCGGCGTTCGGAGTCCGGCTGCCCAGCGGCTCGTCGCTTCAGGGAGGGACCCTGACGGCCAACCTCGCCATTACGGGGCCGGCCACCGCCGCCACGATCTCCGGACCGGTGGAGATCGACAATACGCGGCTGGCCGGATTCGACCTGGGTTCCAAGATTCAAGGGCTCAATCCGCTGGGCGGAACGAGCGGCGGAACGGTCATCCAGACGCTCCGCGCCAACGTAAATTCGTCCCCGCAGATCTCTCAGTTCAGCAATATTCTGGCTTCGGTTCCTGCTATCGGAACCGCCACCGGGAGCGGTAGCGTTTCGCCGTCGGGCGCTCTCAATTTCAACCTGGTTGCCAAGCTCAATACGTCCACGGGGGTTGGGGCATTGGCCAACCAGGCCGCTAATTCGGTGGGAGGCTTTTTGGGCCATTTCCTTCATTCCACGGTGAACAAAGGGATTCCGCTGAGCATCACCGGAACATCGACGCATCCGAAGATCCATGCCAACCTCGGGGCGATGCTGCGATAAAGGCGCGTCAGCGAACATGGCGTTAGGGGGAGCGTGCCCGCGGCAGAAGCGGTCGGACGGGGTTGGTTATCGCTGTGGTAGGTTTAAAGAGTTGTAGCGAAACAGTTGGCAGAGGCCGAGGCGTTGCCCTGGAGCTGAAGCCTTGTTTTGTTTTCCCACATTCACGGCAGGTCTCAAGCCATGCCTTTTCAGTGTAGAAATTTGGAAGCCACGAGAGAATGGTGGTGTGACAAGGAACGCATATGGCACCGATCACGGAATTCATCAAGCATCATTTCCGGCATTTCAACGCGGCCGCGCTAGTGGATGCGGCCGAGGGGTATAAGAAGCTGCTTGATGAGGGCGGCAAGATGTTCGTGACCATCGCTGGGGCAATGAGTACGGCGGAGCTGGGGTTGTCGCTGGCGGAGATGATCCGGCAGGACAAGATCCACGGGATCTGCTGTACGGGCGCGAACTTGGAAGAGGACGTCTTCAACTTGGTGGCGCACGATTATTACGAGCGGGTCCCGCATTACCGCGACCTTACGCCCTCGGATGAGGCAGGGTTGCTGGCGCGGCACATGAACCGCGTGACCGATACGTGCATTCCGGAAGAGGAGGCGATGCGGCGGATCGAGCGCGTAGTGCTAGAGGAGTGGGTGCGCGCGGACGAGGCCGGCGAGCGCTGGTTTCCGCATCAGTTCATGTACAAGATTCTGCTCTCTGGCGCGCTCGAAAAGAGCTACCAGATAGACCCCAAGAATAGTTGGCTGCTGGAGGCGGCCAAGAAGAACTTGCCCATGTTCGTGCCTGGATGGGAGGATGCGACGCTGGGCAACATGTATGCTGGCCATTGCATTGCCGGCGATGTGAAGAAGGTGCACACGGTACGGACGGGGATCGAGTACATGATGGAGCTGGCGGAGTGGTATACAGAGACAACTAAGAAGACACCGCTGGGATTCTTCCAGATTGGCGGCGGGATCGCGGGCGACTTTCCCATCTGCGTGGTGCCTATGCTGCACCAGGACCTGCAGCGGGACAACGTGCCGTTGTGGGCGTACTTCTGCCAGATTTCTGACTCCACTACCAGCTATGGCTCCTACTCGGGTGCGGTGCCCAACGAGAAGATCACTTGGGGCAAGCTGGGCGCGGCTACGCCGAAGTTCATTGTCGAGAGCGACGCAAGCATAGTGGCACCCCTGGTATTCGCGTATGTGCTGGGGTGGTGAGGAAGGCAGCTATTCGCCATTCGCTGCGGGCACTTAGCTCGATTGGCGCGGGAATGGGATGATTTCTCGCGGTCCGAATAGACACCAGAGGTCAGAGATCGAAATGAAGAAGTGGACGTTGATGGCGGCAATGGGGCTGGTGATGGCGGGTGTATTGGCGGGGCCGCAGGCACGCGCGCAGCTTCCGGAGGCGCAGGCGCAGGCGCGGGACCTGGGGTACTGGCGAACGGGGGATTCGATGGCATCGACCATTACTGGAGACATTGAGATTCGCCGTTCGCGGGTGATGATCGATTACATGGTCTATTCGCTGGCGCCGATTCGCTCCCTCAAGCCCGCAGAAGTGAGTGCCGTTTTCGGGGTGGTCTCGCAACCGGGGATCAGCGGGATGCTCTACCGGCTGAAGGTTCCGGCAACACAGCGTTTTCAGCACAAGAACACGTTGTGTGGATACGAAGAGACGCAATGGATGGCGACCTACGCGCGGCCGAAGAAGCTCGATGTGGCGTTCTTTTCCGGAAGCAGCATGCCGGTGCTGACGTTCGAAGCGATGCAGGGGTCGCAGACGCGATGCGGCGTGTTCCGCTATAAGCGGTAGGCGTCAGGCGTTGGTTTCTACGACAGAACATCGCTCCGGTGGTCCCAGCGGATACTCGAAAGCTGCGGCATTCTAGCCATGTTCTTCTGGCCGGCGATCGCTGAGCCATTTTTCCTGCAAAGTTCAGCTAGGTGGTCCTGACCGCAAGACATCCGCGCCGTGCGGCGGACCCCAATCCAAGACAGTAAGACACGGTGTAACACGTGGTGCAGGACGAAATTTACCGTCCTGCCTCGCTGTCTTGCGCCGGCAAGACAGCGTAAGACAGGATCTTCGAACCCAGTTCGCTCCCGGAGTGATTGTAGGACGAGATAAGGCAGCCAGCCCTGGCGCCGTACCCAAGGTCATCCCTCTGTCCTCGCTCGCTGAAGATGAATGCTCTCCGCTGGTCCCAATCGTGCCGGGCCTATCTCCGCCCGCGCCGGGCTGTTAGATTGGAAGGTATGCCGGTCGATTTCATCGCCCTGACCGCTGCTCCGGTTCTGGATTTGCGGCCTGATCGGCCCGCACTAGACAAAAGTCATGTTCCATCCAACTGAAGATATTCGGATTAAGTGGACGAAGGTGGTTCTGCCCCCCGTCTTTCTGGAGGAAGAGCGCCCCGTCTCTGAAGCCGCCTCCACCACCATCTACGAGGCTCGCAGCGAGATTGCGGCCATTCTCAACGGAGGCGACGACCGTCTTCTCGTGCTGGCCGGCCCGTGCTCCATTCACGATCCCAGGGCCGCTCGCGAATACGCCGCCCGGCTCCAATCCTCCATTGGCGAGTTCGCTTCCGATCTTCGTCTTGTCATGCGGGTCTACTTCGAAAAGCCCCGGACCACCATAGGCTGGAAGGGCCTCATCAACGACCCGTACCTCGACCAGTCTTACAAGATCAACGACGGGCTGCGCCTAGCCCGCCACCTGCTCCTCGACCTGGCCGAGATGGGCGTGGCCACTGGCACGGAGTTTCTGGATATGATCACGCCCCAATACATCGCCGGCCTGGTGGCCTGGGGCGCTGTGGGTGCACGTACCTCCGAGAGCCAGGTCCACCGGCAACTGGTTTCCGGGGTCTCCTGCCCAGTAGGTTTCAAAAACGCCACCTCGGGCGATGTGCAAGTGGCCGTCGACGCTGTGCTTTCCGCCGCCTGCTCGCACACCTTTCTCGGCCACACGAAGCATGGCCAGTCCGCGATATTCGTTACCGGCGGCAACCCTGATTGCCACCTCATCCTGCGCGGCGGCCGCAAAACCGTCAACTACACCGCCGATTGCATTGCCGATGCCGCAGCCCGCATGGAGCAAGCCGGCCTCCGGCCGCGCATCATGATCGACTTCAGCCACGCCAACTCAAATAAGGACTATAAGCGTCAATCCCTTGTCTGCCGTGATGTGGCCGCGCAGATATCCCAAGGCAACAGGAATATTATTGGGGTCATGATCGAGAGTAACTTGGTAGCTGGCGCACAAAAACTTGTCGCCGACCGCCCGTTGACTTACGGCCAGAGCATTACCGACGGTTGCCTTGGCTGGGAGGAAACTTTGGAGTTATTCAAGGAGTTAGCTGCGGCAGTGCGCGCGAGAAGGCTTTCCAGGCCGGGCAACGTGAAAATTGAGGCGCGGACAAATAGCAGTTCAACATAATAGAAGAGTTATGCAATAACCAGGGAATCGTTTTCACTGCCTTGGTTCATCCAGTCTTTCGGCCAGTTTCTTTACATGGAATTTCTCCCATCTCCGCATAGCCGGATTCCTGATTGTATGCCCCTTCAA
>JAKABE010000079.1 GCA_021801945.1 Acidobacteriota bacterium | reverse complement strand
CAAAGTCCGAAGAGCACCGGCACCACGGACATCGGGAAGATGAGAAAGCGTTCGATGGGAAACGGCTCCGCCAGCACCAGCCGCACGATGATAAACCCGGCGAGGATCAGCGGCAGCACCAGCGTGGGAACCAATACGCCGGACAGATACGCGCGTAGATACGGATGCGTGTTCATGGCGTTCTCCTTTCTTGCGGGCGCGTCCGTCCGCGGCTTTAGAGGTGGTAAAGAAAGATGGGGATCGCCGCCGGAAACAGCGCGGCAAAGGCCACCAGCCCGGCCACGAGCGCCCAATCGAACCACGGCACCGGAGCCGGCTGGGCGTCGAGCCGCTGCAGCACGGCGGGCCACAGATCGTTTCGCGGCCCTTCGTCCGCTTCCTCGTCCATGCGCGGCAGCGCCTCCTTCAGCAGCTCCTTCATGCGGTCTTCTTCCTGTGCATTCATGGCGTGATCCCCTGCCTTTCTAAGTCCTTCCTCAACAATCTCAGCGCGCGAAAAACGCGCACCTTCACGGCCGCGGCGGAGATGCCCAGCGCCTCGGCCACTTCCTTGTACGGCCGTTCCTCCACCACCGCCAGCACGGCCGCAATGCGCAGCCGGGGCGGCAATCGGGCAAAGGCCTGCGCGGTCTTCTGCCGTATCTCGGCGGCCACGCCGGGATCGGCTGCGGGGGCTGCGGCCACATCCGCGGTCAGTTCGCTCTCCGGCCGCCGCGCCCGCAGCCAGTCCAGTGCGGCGCGCGTGGCGATGCGGCGCGCCCAGGGCGCAAACGCCCGAGCGATGTCGAACCGGGCGTGGCCCTGGTAGATGCGCCAAAAGCACTCCACCGTCAGATCCTCTGCCGTCGCCGGGTTGCGCACCATGCGCAGAATCCACCCGTAAACAGCCCCCTGATGGGCACGGAACAGCGCTTCAAAGGCGTCCACGCTGCCCTGTCGGAACTGCAGTAGCACGTCGCTCGATTGTTCCGGCATCCGCGTTGCACCTTCTAATTCTTCTTACGGGTTTGTTGGCTGCAAGGTTACACAATCCGCCCCACCGCTGGAACGTGTATCAAACGCAGTCTGCAAACCGCCAAAAGCGTGAACAGCCGTGTTATCGCGGATTCCTAGCTGGGGTTGGGTGGCGTAAGCTTTGTGCGGTGCGGGCTCGTGGCCCCGGGCCTCATTCGGATTAGCGAAAAAGTCCCGCATCATCTTCAAATAAAACGCTTTTCTATATGAGCCCCTGCTTGACAGTGCTTACTTCGCCTATTTAAAGTGACCCCCGGAGGCTAATGCCTGCCGTTCGCGTCCGAAATCCTCGCGAAAGAAGCTGGGCTGCCTTCAGAGGGCATAATGACAAGTTTTAGATTACGAATGGCCGCGGCGGCGCTGGCTTGCTGCGGGGTGGTATGTGCAGCGGGGGCGCAACAGGCGCCGCAACCGGCTTACCTCAACCCTAACCTGCCTGCCGAACAGCGCGCGGCCGACCTGGTGAGCAGGATGACGCTCCAGGAGAAAGCCAGCCAGATGGTGAACCATGCGCGCGCCATTCCGCGCCTGCACGTTCCGGCTTACGACTGGTGGAGCGAGGCCCTGCACGGCGTCCTGCTCAACGGAACCACAGAGTATCCCGAACCTATCGGCCTGGGCGCTTCCTTCGACTCAGCTTCTATTTACAAGATGGGCGTGTACATCAGCATTGAAGGCCGAATCAAGCATGAACTCGCCGTGCAGCAAGGGCTGGGCACCTTCCACACGGGGCTGGACTTCTGGTCGCCCAACATCAACATCTTCCGCGATCCGCGCTGGGGCCGTGGCCAGGAAACCTATGGAGAGGACCCCTTCCTGACCTCGCGCATGGCAGTGGCCTACATCACCGGAATGCAGGGCAACAATCCCCATTACTTCCGCGTAATCGCCACACCCAAACACTACGACATGTACAGCGGACCGGAACCCGATCGGCATTCAACCAATTACGAGGTCAGCAAACACGACGAGCTGGACACCTATTTGCCCGCCTTTCGCGCCGCCATCGTCCAGGGCCATGCCGATTCCATCATGTGCTCCTACGACAGCATCAATGGCCAGCCGGCCTGCGCCAACCAGTTTCTTCTCCAGAAGATGCTGCGCGTCGATTGGAACTTCCGCGGCTATGTCGTTTCTGACTGCGATGCCGTGCGCGACATCTACCGCGGCCATCACTACACGCCCACCATGCCGCAGGCCATGGCTGTGAGCGTTCGGCGCGGCATGGACAATGACTGCGCTGACTTTGGCAACAACGTCACCGGCGACTCCGATTACGAGCCCTATATTCAGGCCGTCCAGAAAGGCTACCTCTCCGAGGCCGCCCTCAACCGGGCGCTCATCCGCACCTTTACCGCGCGCATCAAGCTCGGCATGTTCGATCCGCCGTCCATGGTGCCCTACACCAAGTATCCTGTGAGCGATCTCAATAGTCCTGCGCACCGCGCTCTGGCCCTCAAGCTGGCCAATGAGTCCATGGTGCTGCTGAAAAACAACGGCATCCTGCCTCTGAAGACCTCGGGCATCAAAATCGCTGTCGTAGGACCGTTGGCAAACGAGACGACGGTGCTGTTGGGGAACTACACCGGCAAACCCCTGCACACCGTGTCCATCCTCGCGGGCCTCCGGAGCGTCTTTGCCGGCGACGCCATTACCTATGTGCCGGGAACCGACTTTCTCATGCAAGTACACCCCAAGCCCCGTCCCAACGGCTGGTCGAAGGCGGATCTGACGCCCGACCCAGCCGCGGTCGCAGCGGCTAAGAACGCCGATGTGGTGATCGCTGTCGTTGGCCTCACCAGTCACCTCGAAAGCGAGGAGCAGCGGAGTGAGCAGGAGCCCGGCTTTAAGGGCGGCGACAAAACCAACCTGCAGATGCCGCAGCCTGAGGAGAACCTGGTTCGCGCCGTGGCCGCCACCGGCAAGCCGCTCATCGTCGTGCTCACCAACGGCAGCGCACTCGCCGTCAATTGGGAGCAGGACCACGCCGCCGCCATCCTTGAAGCCTGGTACCCCGGCGAGGAAGGCGGAACTGCCGTTGCCGATACCCTGTCCGGACAGAACGATCCCGGCGGACACCTGCCGATTACCTTCTATAAAAGCATCGCTCAGGTCCCGTCCTTCAGCGACTACAGCATGAAGGGACGCACCTACCGCTATTTCACCGGCAAGCCCCTCTATCCCTTTGGCTATGGCCTCAGTTACACCAAGTTCTCTTTCAGCGGGCTGACCATTCCCAAGCAAACCATCAAGGCCGGCGATCCACTCATGGCTGAAGTGACGGTGACCAACACCGGCAAGGTGACCGGCGATGAAGTGGCGCAGCTCTATCTCAAGTTCCCCGATGTTGCCGGGGCGCCGCTCTTGGCGCTGCGTGGCTTCCGGCGCGTTCACCTGGAACCGGGCCAATCGCAGAAAGTCTGGTTCCATCTCAAGCGGCGCGATCTGAGCATGGTCACTTCGGCAGGCCAAATCATCGTCGCCCCAGGCGAGTACACCGTATCCGTCGGCGGCGGCCAGCCCGGCACCGGCGTGCAGACCCTCACGGGGCACTTCGACGTGCAGGGTACGGTCACCTTGCCCGACTAGAGAGAAGAGCTAACTTCAACCAGCCCCAAGTCGGCCTTATCCCGCCGGCTTGGGGCTTATTCGTCGCCAACGCCAGGCTCGGTTTCGCGAATCACCTCGCGCATCTTCAGGTACACCGCGTTCGTCCACCCAAAGCCGATCACATCCTGCTTGTACCCGGCGGTCACATGCACCTGCGCGCTGCTCGTCACCACGTTGTACTTCTCGCGGATCGTGCCGTCGGCGGCGAAGGCATGGTCCACAGTGGCGTTCCAGTGCGCTGCGATCTGCGCCGCGTCCTTGTGATCGCCGTAGTTCTCCAGCCCTACCACGGCTAACCAATTCGTCGGCGCCCAGCCGTAAGGCAAGTCCCATTGCAGCCCGCTGTCGTAGCTGCTTGCCGCCAGTCCTCCGGGCCGCTCGAAGACGCCCAGCTTGGCCTCGATCGAAGCGGCCTGCGCGCGCGAGGCGATGCCTGCCCACAACGGATAAAGCGAGGTGATGAAGGCGTAGTCCGACGGCCGCTCGTGCACAAAGTCATAGTCGGCGAATACCCCCTCTTTCTCCCGCCACAGGTACCGCTGCATGGCGACGTAGCGCATCCTGGCGCGCATATCCCAGCGCATCGCGTCCACTGGCTTTTCCAGCAACAGCGCAAAGTGTTCCATGTCCCGCTCATAGCGGTACAGCAGGCAATTCAGACCCACCGGCGCATAGTCCTCCGTCGCGCCGGAAAATACCCCGAAGCGGAAGCTTGGGTCGAAGCCCGACTCGCGCATGGCGCGGTCGCCCTCGTAAAAATCACGGCTCAGCCGGTACCCCCCGTACCAGGCCCTCCTGCAGAGCGTACTCGCCCTCACGTCGCAACTCGTCAACTTCAGCCGCGCCGCCTCGGCGGCATCGGGATTCTGCGCTCCTTTCACCAGAAACTGTTCTCCACCCGCGTGCGGATGCTCGACAATCCAGCGAATCACACTGACGTAGTAGTCGCTGTCGGTTCCCAGTTCCGGCACCGGCCCGTTTCCGTAGCCGAAGAAACGTGCAAGGCCTGTCCGGCTCGCTCTGTGCTCTGGCCGCATCCAATATGCATAGTCCTTTTCTGCCATCGTGTAGGCATGTGCCAGCCAGTTCTGCGCCTGTACCCGGCCCTCGGGCGTATTCGGAAAGCTTCCCGGAGCCTGATAGACCGCACGGATCATCGAGGTTAAGAACGGCGGCTGCGAGCGCGTCAAATAGTAGGTGCGGTTGGCGTTTAGAATTCCCCCGTAGTTCTCGATCTCGAAGAGAAAGTTGTCCACCATCCCCTTGGCCAACGCCGCGCGGTGATCGGCCTCCAGTCCCAGGATGATGAAGTAGCTGTCCCAGCCGTACATCTCGTTGAAGCGCCCGCCGGGCACTACGTAGGGATGAGGCAAATAGAGCAGTCCCTGCGCCGGCAGCACTTCCGGCTGCAAGTCTCCGATCCTTTCGATGGCCTTGGGCAGGTTCAGCACGCGAATGTGGCACTTCTGCTCCGCCGCCGCCACGTCGCTGGGCGCGCTCATCCCCGCCGGCAGATATAGCACCGGCGTGCCTTTTACCTTCACGTCGCTCAGCGATTGGCAGTCGCTCACCGAGCGCGTAAGCAGTGTCCATGAGTCATGGATGTATTTGAGCGTTGCCTGCGATTCGGGCGCGTTTGGGCTGGGAGCAGGAGCGCTCGAAGTCACAAAAATAGCTAGAAGTAACAAGGGAAAAAGCTTCATTTAAACTCCGGACCGTGCAGGCGGGATGCTTGGAGTGTATCGCACGCTGCTCCTCGCGCGGGAGCCACGGAGTTAGCTCGCTCCGTACGTCTGGTCGTTCGCTGTATCTCCCCGCATGTATGCGAACCGCTCCGGCCTTGAAGGCGGAGCTCCTGTAATCCATCTGGGCGCCCAAATCCCTCCCTGCAAGCTCCCCAGCATTGCGCGCCATCGATTCGGTTCTCTCCATTTCAGCCCGATCAAGGCCCGAGCTGCGGGCGAAAGACGTTTGCCCCATGGCGCAAGCCTGGGGAAATTGCGCGAATTCCGCGAGCATAGCCCCGCGCAGGGGGTCTAAGAGCAGGCCCAAGACAAACCAATTGCCAAACGATGATCGATATTTCTTTTGATCCACTACACGGGATGGAGCGGCAGTGTTATACGCTCATCAGCGCCGGAGTGGTTGCGGTAGCTTCGGAGACTGTCGTGGTTTCGGAATCCTGAGGAGCCGCCACGTGCGCCAGTCCCCACGCCGAGCGGTCCTTGAGCAGCCGCGAAACCAGCGCCGTATGCATCGCGTGACCGGCGCGCTCGGCTACCACGCGGCCCTCAATCCGCCGTCCCGCCAGTGCCAGATCGCCGATCAGGTCCAGTACCTTGTGGCGCACGTACTCGTCGGCGAAACGCAGTGGACCATTCTCCGGTCCGTGCGCGCCCAGGACGATGGCATTCTTCGTGCTGGCTCCGCGGATCAGGCCCATGTCGCGCAGCCGCTGTTCGTCGGCCTTATACCCGAAGGTCCGTGCCGGCGCAATTGCTGTTCCGTAAGTCTCGGTGGCCAGGTCCACGCACGTCTTTTGCTGGCCGATGGGGGCAGGGAAGTCGATGGCGTACTGAATCTTGTACCCTGACCCTGGATAGACACCGATGAATTTCCCGCCTTCGCGCACTTCCACGGCGCGCAGCACGCGGATCACCTCGCGCCGCCGCCGCTGTGTGCGCATCCCCACCCGGGAAAATGCCTCCACGTAGGGCAGGGCACTGCCGTCCAGGATGGGTAGCTCCAGGTTGTCCACTTCCACGATCACGTTGTCCACCCCCATCCCGATGAGCGCCGAAAGCAAGTGTTCGGTTGTGGAGATCAGCACGCCTTGCCGCATCAGGCTGGTGGCGTAGCTTACCTTCGCTACATTGCGCCCAATCGCGGCAATCTCAAAGTCGTCCAGGTCGGTTCGGCGGAAGACGATTCCGGAGCCGCCAGGTGCGGGCAACAAGCGCATTGCCACCGGCGCACCTGAGTGCAACCCCACGCCCGTAAACTCAATGGGCTCTGCGATGGTTTGCTCCATGTGCGCCAGATGTGCCAAGTTCCCTGTCTCCGAGCCGTGAAACAGCTTGACGGGTTTAAACGTCAGTTCCTTCATCAATCCAAAAACATGAATATCAGCCCCACCCCTTCCGGGTGAGCTTCCTTCAGACTAAGCCACGATCCTCGGAACCAAAAACCTCGTTTCGTCATTAGATTAGACGGAAGCCTCTATTTCTACTCTGTGCCATTTTTGCCACACTTTGGTTAAATTGAGCCGCTCTCCCTTCCCCGATGCATTCCCGGATCATCCTCGGAACCGATGTAGAATCGTCGAGTCCCAGGTTCCTGTCCAGGTTCGTACTGCGCAACCTCGCTCCGGAAAGGCTTCTCATGCCTGCTGCTCCCCGTCTTCCCATTCCCATGCGTGCTCTGCTCGCCGGTGCTCGCCGCAAGCAGCCTCGCCTGCTCGCGCTTACCCGCGAACTCGTCGCGGCCGAATCGCCCTCTGACTCCAAGGCCGCCGTCGATGCCTGCGTGGCGCTGGCCGCCGCCCGCGCCCATGAGCTGGGCGGACGCGTCAAGCTCCATAGGCAGCGCGCGTTTGGCGATCTGCTCGAAGCACGATTTCGCCCGGCCCGGCGGCCCAATTCCAGCCCTTTGCGCCCCATCCTCCTTCTCGGCCACCTGGATACGGTCTGGCCGCTGGGCACGCTCCAGTCCATGCCCTGCCGCCTCGGCGCCGGTCGCCTTTGGGGCCCCGGAGCCCTCGATATGAAAGCCGGCGTGGCCATCGCTCTCAGCGCCCTCGAACTGCTTGTCGAGGCCCAGCTTCTCGAACGTGAAATTGTGCTCTTGCTGACGAGTGACGAAGAAGTGGGCAGTCCGGTCTCGCGGCCCCTCATCGAGCGTATTGCGGTCGGCTGTGCCGCCGTCTACGTCCTGGAGCCGGCCCAGGGGCTGGCCTACAAAACGGCGCGCAAGGGCATCGGAAACTGGAGAATCGATGTGAGAGGCATAGCCGCCCATGCCGGCGTGGACTTCGCCAAGGGCGCCAGCGCCCTCCGCGAGATGGCACGGATCATCGAGACAGTGAGCGGCTGGACCGATCTGCCGCGCGGTCTTACCGTGAACGCTGGCGTCGCGGGCGCCGGAACGAAGTCGAACGTAGTTCCCGCACATGCCTGGGTCGAGGTGGATGTGCGCTTCCTTCGCCCCGCTGACGGCGCGCGCATCGCGCGCAAGTTCGCCACCCTCAAGCCCCCCGTGCTCAGACTCATTGATCCACGCTGCGCCATAGCCGTCTCCGGCGGCATCAATCGCCCGCCCATGGAGCGCCGCAGCGGAACCGTACGCCTCTACCGCCAAGCCAAAGCGCTGGCCGCCGAACTCGGCTTCATGCTCTCCGAGGCCTCCACCGGCGGCGGCTCCGACGGCAACTTCACCGCCGCCCTCGGTCTTCCCACCCTCGATGGTATGGGCGCGGTGGGCGAGGGGGCGCACGCCGCCCACGAATCGATCCTCATCGAGCACCTCGCGCCTCGCACGGCCCTGCTCGCCGGAATGCTCGCCAGTTAGCGGACGCCAAGGACCGAATCGGGAACCTGCCGCCAAGCGGGAAATCTCTGCCAGCAAATCGCTGGCCCTCCGCTCTGTTCCCCCCACCGCCCTGCTACACTCCCGCATGAAACTACCAGTGGAGATTCGCAAACCATGAAATACACGGCCCTTGTTTTCTTGTTGGCGGTGGGCGTCGCCGCCGCCACTGCCGAGTCGCAGCCGGGGGTGCCTGCCGCCAGCCCATCGACGGCTGCTGCATCCACCATGGGCAGCCATCCCTCCGGACCGCCGCCGGTCCAAGGCATCGTCAAGACCGCCTTCTCGCTCCGTTATGAGGACATCAAGATCGGCAGCGGCCCCCTCGCCGAGCCCAACAAACTCTACAGGGTCTACTACACCGGCTGGATCGCCTCCACCGGGGTCGAGTTTGACTCCACCTCCGAGCATCGCGCCCCGGTCTTCAAAAACGGCAAGGCCCTCCTCGGCCCCGATGGCAAAGTTGAGCTGGGCCCTCCCGAGCCGCTCCTCTTTCCTCAGGGCTTCGGTCACCTGATCCCCGGCTTCGATGAGGGATTCACCGGAATGAGGGTGGGCGGCGAGCGCCGTCTCTTCATCCCTTGGCAGCTTGGCTATGGAGCGCGTGACATTCCCGTTCACGGCCCGGATCACCCAGGAATCCCAGCCAAGTCCAATCTGATCTTTGACGTCACGCTCGTGGGCGTGTCCGACATGCCCACCCTTCCGGTCCGCTCGGGCGCCGTCTCTGCGCCTCGGTATCCCCGCACCGGCCGCGTTGTCACTGCGCATCCCATCCTGAACGGCGACTCCATGCGCTCGATCCCGGCGCCCGCCAAGGCGGATGCTCCCACGCAGCCGTACAACAAGTGAGCGCCCCTCGGGGCTGCTCAGGTCGGCAACTCCGGCGTGGCTGCCAGCAGCCGACGCGTGTACTCCTTCTGCGGGCTGGTGCAGAGCGCCTCGGTCTCTCCCGTCTCCAACAGCCGGCCGCCCTCCATCACCGCAATGCGCGTGCTTAGGTAGCGTACCAGCGGCATGGCGTGCGAGATAAACAGATAGGTCAGCGCATACTCGCGTTGCAGGCCGCGCAACAGGTTTACGATCTGCGCGCCGACGCTCACGTCCAGCGCCGAAACCGGCTCATCCAGAATCAGCAGGCGCGGACGCAGCGCCAGGGCGCGGGCAATGTTGATCCGTTGCCGCTGCCCGCCGGAGAACTCGTGCGGATGGCGCGCTAGCGCGGACTCCTCCAGCCCCACCTGGCAGAGCAGTTCGACGGCCTTGGCGCGTAACGCCGTGCGCCCGTTCGCGAGCCCCGCCTCACGCCGGTGGATGACTAGCGGTTCGGTCACGATCTCGAAGACTTTCATGCGCGGATTGAGCGCCGCGTAGGGATCCTGAAAGACGGGCTGCATCTGGCGCCGCAGCCGATGCATCTCGGCCGGCGAGGCGTGCGCCAGGTCCACGCCGGCCACGCGCACCGTGCCCCGGCTCGGCTCGGTCAGCCCCAGAATCATGCGCGCCAGCGTGGTCTTGCCCGAGCCCGACTCGCCCACCAGCCCCAACGTCTCGCCGGCTTCGATGCCGAGCGAAACGTCTTCGACGACGGTGTGCTCCACCGTCCGCAGGCCGGTGCGGCGCGGATAGCTCTTCCACACCGAGTTGACCTCAACCAGCGCCATGAATCGATGGTAAACGGACCAAGCGGCTCCAAAGATGATCGAAAAACCTCTGGAACCATGCGAGGATTGTGGTACAAACCAGAACAATGCGGCAATGGCCTCGCGGGCGCAAGGAGGCACAATGGACAAGTTCCGGATTCTGGCTCTGGATGGCGGCGGCACCTGGGCGCTGATTGAAACCATGGCCCTGATCGAGCTCTTCGGCGAAAACGCCACTGGGCACGAGGTGCTCAAAAACTTCGATCTGGCCGCGGCCAACTCCGGCGGCAGCATCGTTCTCGGTTGTTTGGTTGAGAACCTGAAGCTGAGCGAGATTCTGGCCTTCTTCCTCAGCCCTGCGAAGCGAAAGAGCATCTTTGTCGGGAAGTTGCATCTGCCCTACACACCCAAGTACAGAACAGCCAAAAAGCTGCAAGGCTTGCTGGCGGCGCTGCCCGCTCGCGGGCGGTGGCTTCTTCCGCAGGCGGCCAATGACATTCTTGCCGCCGGTTCGGGCAAACCGGTCCACTTGC
>JAKABE010000078.1 GCA_021801945.1 Acidobacteriota bacterium | reverse complement strand
GCAGGATCGTAATCCAGGGTCACCGAGGCGCGCACATTGCCCGCTCCCGTCACCGGTTCGAGCGTCGCAATCAACTTCTCCTCGAGCGTCTGTTCGGCGCTCAGCTCCATCGCCTCCGGGGTCTTTGGACCCAATGGAAGATGGCCATCGGCGTCCACCAGGACCACGTGGTCCGGTGTCAGGCCGTCCACCGCCGAGGCCACCAGGTTGCGGATCGCGTCCGGCTCGCCGTCGGCCAGCGCGAGGTGGCGCAGCTTGATCACCACCGCTGCCTTGGCTGGGCGGTCCTGGTCGCGAAACAGCGAGTTATGCGGCAATACCAGATGCACGCGCGCCGATCGAACATCGGCGAGCGACTCGACGGTGCGCTCCAACTCGCCCTCGAGGGCGCGCTGATAGTTGACCTGTTCGTCGAACTCCGAACCCACCCAATTGGGCTTATCAAACAGTTCAAAGCCCATCCGCCCGCCTTTCACGCCCCCCTTGGCCGCGGCAGCAAGGCGCGCCTTGTTCAACTGAGCCGCGGGAACCCGAATGCCCGTCCCGTCCGGAGTCAGATCGAAGGGAATCTGCGTCTGCGTAAGAATCTGGCTGATCTGGCGGGCGTCGTCCGGATCCAGGCCTGTATAAAGGGTGCGCCAATCGGTGCGCAGGCCCAGCCAGAATAGACCGCCGATGAGCGCCGCGACCATCAACACGGCGGTCACCGTCCAGCCGCGCTGCTGGGGAGGCATCCCGGCCCACAGAACACGGCTCCGTCCCCAAAGGCCGGCCAGGCGGTCTGCCAACTGGGGCTGCCCGGGCAGCGTGCGCACGCTCTTTTCCATCTGTGTTCCGGTGGTCATGGCTTCGGCTACTAGTCTCTAGCTTCTAGCCTTTAGCTCCCCTTTTTGCGATCTCGCTTGTGCTCTTCGGCGAGGAAACTAAGAGCTGGCAGCTAGAAGCCAGAAGTTGCTCTTCAGAATTGCATTCCCATTACTGCCTGATAGGCCTCGACTGCTTTGTTGCGCATTGCCAGCGCCATCTCAAAGGCCATGTTTGCTTTCTCCGCGGCGATCACGGCCTGGTGCACGTCCACGCCGGAACCGGTCATGAGGCCCTCCACCGCGCCTCGGGCCTGCTCGTCGAGCTGATCGACCTCGCCCACGGCGCCGGTGAGCAGATCGGCAAACGGGGCCGGAGTTGGCGCCCCACCAATCTCCAGCGACGCAGCCGATGAGGCCGCGCCATCGCCCGCGCGACTCGGCATGACCGCCGAGGCGGCGCCGAGGGGGCTGGTCGCGGATTGTATCGCTGCTAGGAATGGGCTCATGGTTTACCTCTCACGAGTTGGCAATCTCAAGCGCCGTAGCGATCATGCCCTTCTCGGCCTCGACGGCGGAGCCGTTCAGATCGTATGCACGCGTGGCCCCCATGAGATCAACCATCTCTGTGAGCGGATTAATGTCCGGATACGAGACATAGCCATCGGGTCCGGCGTCCGGATTTCCTGGGTCATAGCGCTTGAGCGGTGGGGACGGGTCCGAGACCACCTCGGCGACATGCACCCCAGGCGCCACGGACTGGCTGCCGCCCGGGCTGAGCGTGGGCAGCGCAGCCGCAGCCAGGGCGTTGAATCGCGCATCGGGCGAGGCTGCCACGCCGGAGGCGGCCTTCATGGAATCCCAAAAGCCCGCATCTCCACGGTCGGCGGCGAAGACCACCTCCTGGCGGCGGTAAGGGCCGCCCGCGGCCGTGCGCGTCGTCTCGGCATTGGCCATGTTGGCCACCACCACTTCGGCACGCATCCGTTCGGCCTGCATGGCCTCGCCCGATGCGTCCATGATTCCAAAGAGGTTCATTTCGTCCTCTCCTCCCGAGCGGGATCTCCCCGCCGGCCCGCCCAGTCTGCCGGCCGAACTGTCTGCCTTGCGCGGAGAACGCCCCGTATGGCCGTCCTATTTTCCGCCGTGAATGGCGTCCAGGACCTCCTGGTACTGCAAGCGCAACAGGGCTTCGCCGGTCTTAAACTTCAGCTGCGCCTCGGCCAGGTTGAGGCCTTCGCGGTCCATTGCAACGTCGTTGCCGTCGGGCCGCGCGATCAGCCCGGGAACGGTCTCGACCCGTACCGGCTGCGGTGCCCGGCCCTGGTCGACATCGGCGATGGCCTGGCGCATCTCCGTCCCGAAGTTCATCCCTACGGCCCGATAGCCAGGGGTATCGATATTGGCCATGTTGGCCGCCGTCAGTTTGGCTTCGCTGACGGCCAGGTCCATATAGCGCGCGATCTCGTCGCTCAACTGCGTCTCGACCGTCATGCTCATGGTGAATCCTCCCGCGCGGTGCTCGGCTGCCCGCGCATCGAAAAACTGGCGCCCGCAACCTGTGCTTCCGAGGCCGCGCGCTCAGTTCACCACCCGGCCGAAGTCAATCTCGCCGGCGGTCAGTACGGGAGCGTCAGCAGCGAGAATGACGGCGCGCTCCAAGACATGCTCGAGTTCGCGGACGTTGCCGGGCCAGTCGTGGGCCGCTAGCTTGGCCATGGCTGCCCTGTCCACTCGCTTGACGGGAGCATCGCGGCCCATTTTCTCGAGAAAGTGCTCCACCAGCAGAGGCAGGTCCGCGGCGTGTTCGGCCAGGGGCGGAGTGCGGATGAGGAAGACCGCCAGCCTGTAGTAGAGGTCTGGGCGAAAGCCGCCCGTCTGTGCGTGCTCGGCCAAAGGCCGGTGCGTGGCGGCCACGATACGTACATCCACCTTGACGGTCTCGTTGTCGCCTACCCGCTGCAGCTCACCGCACTCGACGAAGCGCAGCAGCTTGGACTGCAAGCTGAGCGGCATCTCGCCAATTTCGTCCAAGAACAGTGTGCCTCCGTCGGCAGCCTCGATGCGGCCGATCCGGCCTTGCACCGCGCCGGTAAACGCGCCGCGGGTATGACCGAAGAGCTCAGCTTCAAGCAAAGCTTCAGGAATGGCCGCGCAGTTGATCGCAACAAAGGGCTTGCGGCTCCTCGCCGAGAGCCTGTGCACGGCCTCGGCCACCAACTCCTTGCCGGAACCGGTCGGCCCCTCGATCAACACCGGCGTCATGCGCGGGGCCACTAGCCGGACGCGGCGGCTGATCTCCAACATGCACGCGGCATTGCCAACCATCTCGGGCAGCCGCTCGCCCGCCGGCTGGAGGGAGCGAACCGGTGAGTCACCTCGGATCGGGATGGCCTTGATGGGCGCGTACGACGCCGGGGCGGCGGCCACGGGTGCCTCCTGAGGCTCCGAAGCGGAACGCGCAGCCGTGAAGGGATGGTCCGAAGGAAGCTGCGGTTCGGCGGTGGAGCGGCCGGGATGTGACAGGGGCCTCTTGAGCGCAGGCGCCGTGTTCCACGCCGCGGTATCGGTGTCCTGCGAACGGCGCAGGGCGTAAAGCAGTTCCTGGCGGAACGGACCCCGCGGGCTTTCCTGGGCGACCGCCCCCGCTGTAGTGACCAGATCCACACGGGGAAACCGGCCCCGGAAGTCGTGGAGGAACTCGGCCAGATCGAGATCCGGCAGCCAGGAATCGACGATGACAGCCTCTGGGAGCGCACCTTCGGCTTCGGCCCAGGCCTGCGCACCGCTTTCAGCTTCGCGCACCTGCCAGCGCAAGCCGGAGAGGATTTGCGAAAGTTTCTGCCGGAAGCTGCGGTCGGCGCTGGCCACCAGTGCGATGCGCTGATGAATGTGGGGAGCAGGTGGAAGTGCGGGAACAGGAATAGGCAACATGAAGATTCTCCGAACGATTCAACGATGGATTGAACTTAACTTGCTTCCAAGACCGAAGTCGCAGGCGCAGGCGCGGATTGGCCGGCGATTCGGCTTGCCACTAAGGCGGGGACGGCGGGAACGGCAAGAGAGGCAGGGACCGGCAACGCGGCTTGAAACTCCGCAGGGACGACGTACCCGCGGCCACGCACGGTCTGAATCAGTTGGCCCGGTGGTGGATCCTTCAGCTTGCGGCGGAGGTAGTTCACATAGACATCCACGATGTTGGTCGTCTGCGCGGGCTCCAGATTCCAGACTGTCTCCAGCAACTCCACCCGCGAGACGCACTGGCCGCGATTGAGCATCAGATGTTCCAGCAGGGCAAATTCCTTGTTGGTGAGGACTACAGGCTGCCCGCCGCGCCGGGCAGTGTGGTCCAGCCGGTCCAGCTCCAGATCCTGGGCACGAAGCTGCAAACGCGCCTCCCGCTTGCGCCGGAGCAGAGCCCGGCAGCGCGCGCGCAGTTCACGCAGGCTGAAGGGCTTGACCATCAGGTCGTCCGCGCCAAGATCCAGGCAGCGGACCCGCGTGTCTACCTCCTGGCGGGCCGTGAGCACCAGCACGGGCAGGTCGGCATCAAGCGTGCGCAGCTCTTCGAGAACGTGCTCGCCGTCCTTGACCGGCATGTTGAGATCGAGAATGGTCAGGTCAGGCAACTCCTGGCGAAAGGCCTCGACGGCGGCTCCCCCGTCATGGGCCAGGCGGATACGATGGCCGTCCGTTTCCAGTCCCCGGCTCAGAAATAATGCCAACGCCTTGTCGTCTTCGGCGATGAGAAGCCTCATAACAGGTCCTTTTGGCGCGCTTCCGATGCGTGCCTGTCCAAATCTCATGGCCACTGTTTAGGCAGCGCTGAGCAATGCACTTTTTCACCTTCACGCAGGGCAAAAAGAAACTCAAGATTGGAGGGAGAAAAGAGGGGGAGACGATTCCAGGATTGGGATAGAAGAGGCGCGGAGTCCCAAATTGGCCCAAGACAGACGAACCAGCGTCAGCGCGAGGGACGCGCGTCCTAAGTTCGTTCGGTTTTTGGCCGATTCACACAGGCTGGCGGCGAGGAGGGGCTACGACGACGACTCCCTGCTGCCGGCGCGGGATGCTGCTTTGTGCTCGTACATGGCGGCATCGGCCCGGGCCAGAAGACTGTTCATGGTTTCGTTCGGCATGTATTCGGCCAGCCCGATGGATGCATCAACTCTCAGTTTGAGCGGGCTGGGTTTTGCCGGCACGGTGTAGTCTCCGCACACCCACTTGCGGAGGCGATCAATCTGAGCGGTGGCCTCAGCTCGAGGTCCATCGAGGACGATGATGAATTCGTCGCCGCCCCAGCGGCCGATTACGTCCGATTGACGGCATACCGAGCGCAACTCGGCGGCAAACTGTTTGAGCAATTCGTCTCCGATCAGATGTCCGTGGCCGTCGTTCACCTTCTTGAACCCGTCGATGTCCACAACCGCGATACAAAACGTGGTTTGGGTGGCGATGCGGCTCTCGATCATGTTTTCCACGCACAAGCGGCTACGTAGTCCGGTGAGGGTATCGCGGAAGGCAAGCGCTTCGGCCTCCTCCAGCTTGGTTTGGTAGGCAGTCAGCCGTTCCTGAAGCTGGTCGAAGGCGGCTTTGCCTTCACTCGTCATTCTCTCGATGGAGTTTTTCAGATCAGCCGCGCTATGTTCGATGGAGGCACGAATCGCGGTCAGGTCATCCAGGGTAGCGATCTCCTTCAGCCGGGTGGTGACGTCGCTGATCTGCTGGGCGCAACGCTGATCTCTGGCGCCAACCGATTCCGCGGTGCGGGCCATCACGAGGAGCAGGGCCTTTACCTCGCCGGCCTTCTGCTGAAAGTGCCGGGCCGTGTCGGTTCCCCAGCTGCGGAGGTTCTTTTGCACGCCCGCGTCGGTGGCCGCCAGTTCAGCACGGCTCATCTTGGCGGAAAGGTTAGCTTTCAGTTTTCCGAGGTTGTCTTTGAGGCTGCTGCCCAGGCTGGGGCAGGCCTCCAGGCTGCAATTGCCCATCTCCAGCAAGGCAGATGCGTATGAGGTCAGAACCAAGGCAAGCATATCCGCCCCTTCGGGCGCAGGCGTTTCCTTGGCGCCGGGGGAAGCCGACTCCAGATATTGTTTCAGCGAAATCATTCTCTCTTGCAGCAAGGCTCTCTCTCGTCGACTGCCGCCTGTCAGTCTTTATAGTTCTATCGGCAGGAACAGGTCTGTTCTTCAGGCAGGTGGGCCGCAAATACCTCGAATGTGTTATTGCCTATACCGAAGGTCACATTACCCTTAGTCTATGTATCCTGCCAGATGCGCGAGTGCTTCATTTGTACGTCGTTGACAAGACGCGAGCCAGGAACAGCCGGACTGATTGCTGGTTCGACATCCATACTGTATTTCCGGCCAAGGAGACCCCATGATTCTCATTGCGCTTGAAGCCGCGGTTACTGCGTTTGTAGCAGCGTACCTCGTTTGGTGGCAAGTCGGTGTTCATCACCGCCGCGCGATCGCTTGGGAGTTGCTGGTGCTCCAGTTGAAGCCCAAATGGTCGATCGTTGAGCTCGGTCAACGACCAAGTCGAAGTGAGGATTTATTCATCCCACCCGAGGACAACTGGCCGAGCATTGGCGGGGCTCAAGGCCTCTGGGTGATGTATGAGAATGCCGGTGTCATGCTCACCATGGCCAACTATGCAGCTCACCGCGGCAGTGCGGTTGATCGCGAAGTTCTTGCATCGCTCCAGTACAATGCTTTGCAGATTCGCATGTGCGTATTGGTCGCGCTTTCGAAACTCGCCTGCAGCCGGGTGAATGAAAGTACCGCCGCGACGATTGCCCGTGCGACGGAGTTCTATGCCGATATGGTCCAGCAAATGGCGAAATTGACGCAGATAAATGAGAGGGCGTTCACTCCTGGATTCGCGCCCTTGGCTTAAATGGGGTGCTCTTGGATTGTGGCGCGGGAAAGACGGAGGGCCCTGGGAGCCGGCGAACAGGCCGCAAGGCGGTCCTATGGCAGGCTGGTGATTCGGACTTTGCCGGTTTGGGAGCCTGCGGGGAGAGCAAGAGATTCGCTGGCTGTTCATTCCCGCGTTTCGTCCTATCGACTTGTGAACCTCACCTCAATCAACGACTCGGCTTGTTCCAGCGATTGACCGCCGGCCAGGTCCTGAGCCCGGCTCAGGCAGTTGTCTTTGACGGCCGCGCTCATCAACGCCTGCAATTGCTCCCGGACGTTTCCAACTGAATAAGCATTCGGCAGCAGGAAATCGCCAGGGCTCAGGCGGCTGATTCTCACCGCATTGCCCGGCTGATCGTGTGCGGCAGGAACCACGAGTACCTGAAAGCAACGCTTTGCCTGGACCATCGCGTTCCCGGCAGTCAATACGAATGATGGATCACCTGCCCGGAGAAATTCTTCCAGTTCGTGAGGAAGGCTCTGGAGAGGTCCTTCGTCCCAGAGCGGAAACCCGGTGAGAGCGACATTGGGGGCCAGTCGGGATGGGTGGTGCAAACCATTCCGGGAAAAGGCCAAGGACGCGCTGGGGAGAATGAATCCAGCGGTCGAATAAGCGCCGAACGGGCGGCAGGCCACGCTCGGCGCGGAATGCGTCGGTTTCTTTCGCGAGCACGCGGTCGATGAAGGCGGGCGCCCGCCAGGCGGAAATAGGGAGTTCTAAGCGGGCGGGGCAGATGTCCACGGATTTTGGCCGTTCAAGGTTGACTATGATCTATCAGTAAGTTTTTCCATAAAGTTATTAGTGCCTTCAGTTATGAAGAAATAGGAAAAATGCTACAAAAGCGTTATAGAATTCTGACGGAAATCGTCGATTCTGTTAGCTGGGATTTCGTAGAGTAACAGTTGGGGGTTCCGCGTTGGACTGGAGTAAACTGCCCGATTTAGGAGCGGTAATGCTACTTGCCTGCGCCTTTGCTTCCGTTGCGCGGCGCAGCCAAACACGGGCATCAGGGCTCTGGCTGGTCGGTTGGGTGCTGGTCGCCGTGCACTTCGCGGGCTTCATCTTCATATCCGTTCCAGGAGTAATCGGCAACATCTCGACGTTCATCTTTTTGACGGCGCTCATCTGGGCTGGGATTTTATTTACTTGGGCCTCCATTCCATACCGCGAGGAAGTCTCCAGCCGCTGGATGCTCACGGTCATGATGGTCGTCACCGCGCTGTACGTCGGCGTGCTAATGGTCAGTCCCACGGGGTCCTGGGCGTTGATTCCCGCGGCGGCACTGATCGGTGCGTTGCCGCTAACAATCACTCTGCTGAAACTGCGCGAATTTAATCACACCCTGCGCTGGGTCACCGTGAGCCTTTTCTGCGCGCTCTCGGCTTTTCTGCTGACCGTCCAAAACAGACACGGCAATGGACCGGACCTAGCTATCAATGGGATACTCTTTACGGTCTACTTTGACTGCTGCATTCATATTTGGTACACATACCGCCGCGCAACTGCCGGCGCCTTTGTTACCGTGGCGGGATTCTTGGCATGGGCAAGTGTTTTCGTAGTGGCGCCTACGATTGAAGCCTTTTGGCCCCATCTGCATGTCGAGGGTGAAGTCTGGAATCTGCCCAAGTATGTGGCGGCGGTGGGCATGATCCTGCTGGTTCTTGAGGACCAGATCGAACACAACCGGTTTCTCGCCCTGCACGACGAGCTGACCGGACTTCCGAATCGCCGTCTCTTTCAGGACCGATTGGCGAGCGCCCTGGAGCGCGCGCGCCGCAGTGGGACGCAAACGGCTCTGCTCCTGATCGATCTGAACCAGTTTAAGCAGGTCAACGATTCCTTCGGCCACCACGTGGGCGATCTGCTGCTTAGAACCGTGGGATCCATGTTTGCGGGGCGTGTACGCCGTACGGATACTGTGGCACGAACGGGCGGCGACGAGTTCTCCATCATTCTGGAGGGGCCGACGAATCGGGAGGACGCCGAGCACGTGTGCCAAGCGCTGGTTCAACTTCTGCATGAGCCGCTCAAACTGGCCGATCAGTTGGTGCACGCAACCGTTAGCGTGGGAGTTGCCGTCTTTCCCGAAGACGCGCTGAGCATGGAGTCGCTTTGTATTGCTGCCGACCTGAAAATGTACGACAGGAAACGCGGCCATGCTCGCGACGCCCGGCGCAACCGGCGCTCCCTGTCCTCGTACTCATCGGCAGCCGAGGCATAGACCAGCCACCATGGCGTGTTGCTGTATGTAGTTCTCCGCCTCAATTGCCATTTCGAACAGTGTTCCAGCTTCTGTAGAGCGAACGCGGAACGAGAGAGCCGCGTTCCAGCCAGATGGGAAGGCGAGGCTACAAATGCTTATCGCCAGCCAGGAAGGGATTGGTGCTCTATGCCTTCGGGAGAGGTGCGGGTGCCGTGGGTCAGAAGATCTGGGCATAAATAGAGAAAGCAACCGCAGGTGTTTCAACTCCGCTTGCCGCAAAAGCGCGGCAAACTCCCGAGGAAAACGATCTGTTCTTAACTCCAGACACGGTACACCAGAGCAAAGCCAAACTTGGTGTATCCCCGGAGGAGCGAATGCCGGCGAGGGTTGTGGGCGCTGATTCGCTACGAACCCAGCCGCAGGAGGGTTCCCCGGCTGAACCCTGGTTCGGAGGCCTCGACCGCGAGATAGCAACCCGATTTTTACTCCAGATCAGGCCGGCTGCCCATAAGAAAGGCCCGGAGAATTCTCCGGGCCGATTGATTGGTGAGGGATCATGCCTTTACCTCTGGCCGTTGCCCCCTGGACCGCGGCCACCCGGACGGCGCCGGCGGCGGCGGCGGTTGTTATTGTTTTGAGGACGCCCTCCACCCGCCGCCTGGGCGGCATGAGCCGGCGTTCCGTCGGAGCGATTGAAGTTGGGTTCGTTGTCCGCATCGATCTCCTCATCGTCCTCATCGTCAAAGTCGTCTCCGCCTTCGATGAGGATGGTGCTTTGGTTGGAGACTGGCTGCCGCTCATCGAACTCGTGCCGCGGGCGGGCAGGCGTGGCAGTCGCTTCTGAGGAGGATTCCTCCGTCTCCGCTGTTTCCGCCGGGGCCGACTGCGCCAGCTTGGCCTTCTGTTCCCTGATGAGGGCCTTGCGGCTCAACTTGATGCGATTACCCTCGATGGCCAGGACCTTGACCATGATCTGGTCGCCCTCGCTCAGCTCGTCCTTGACCTCTTTCACGCGGTGCTCGGCAATTTCGGAGATATGCAAAAGGCCGTCGGTGCCGGGGAAGAGCTCGACAAAAGCGCCAAACTCCGCAATGCGCACCACCTTGCCCAGGTAGGTCTTGCCTACCTCTGGAACGGCGGTGAGGTCGCTGATAATGGCCAGCGCCTTCTTCAGGCCTTCGGCGTCACTGGAGGCAACGCTGACCTTGCCGGCATCGTCTACGTCGATTTTGGCACCGGTCTGCTCGACAATGCCGCGAATGGTTGCGCCGCCCTTGCCGATCAGGTCGCGGATCTTATCTACCGGAATCTGGACGGTCTCGATCCGAGGAGCGTACTGGGAGCGTTCCTGGCGTGGTCCGTTGAGCTCGGCATCCATTTTGTCGAGGAGAAACAGGCGACCACGGCGGGCCTGCTCCATCGCCTGCTGGAGGATCTCGCGGGTCAGGCCGCCAATCTTGATGTCCATCTGCAGGGCGGTAATGCCCTTGCGGGTGCCGGCCACCTTGAAGTCCATATCGCCGTAGTGATCTTCCGCGCCGGCGATGTCGGTCAGGATCGCGTAATCGTCGCCCTCCTTCACCAGGCCCATCGCCACACCGGCAA